>NZ_JAUSQZ010000001.1:7800000-8065021 GCF_030811555.1 Kineosporia succinea
GACGGCCTCCTTGGCTTTTCGCCGGGTGGTTCGCCGGGTCAGGACACGTTCCCGGAACGCCTGCGACTGGGCCAGGCAGAGCACCACCACGACCACGGCCTTGAACAGCAGGTTCGCCTCGGGCGGGATGCCGACGCTGACGATCGTGACGTTGAGCGTCTCGATCAGCACCGCCCCGAGCACGGTGCCGCCCAGCGAGAACCGGCCCCCGGTCAGGGCCGTGCCGCCGATGACGACGGCCAGGATGGCGTCGAGCTCGATCAGGTTGCCCGCCGCGTTGGAGTCGGCACTGTTGACGTTCGAGCTGTAGATCAGCCCGGCGACCCCGGCGCAGACGGCCGCGATCACGTAGACCAGCCAGGTCAGCCCGCGCGCCTGGATGCCGGCCAGACGGCTCGCGGCCGGGCTGCCGCCGACCGCCTCCAGCAGCAGGCCCAGCGCCGTGCGCCGCACCAGCTGGGTGAGCGCGAGCGCGACGAGCACCGCGATGATCACCGAGACCGGGATCGCCAGGAAGTACCCGGCGCCGATCTGCCGGTACGGGCTCGACTGCACGTTGAGGATCTGCCCGCCGGTGATCAGCTGGGCCAGGCCGCGTCCGGCCACCATCAGGATGAGGGTGGCCACGATGGGCTGGATCCCGATCACCGAGACCAGGAACCCGTTCCAGACACCGAGTCCCAGACACAGCAGCAGCGCCACGGCGATCGCGCCGAGCACCCCCACCAGGCTGTTCTGGTCGCTCAGGTCACCGATCATCAGGCAGGCCAGAGCCCCGCTGACGGCCATCACCGAGCCCACCGACAGGTCGATGCCGCCGGTCGCGATCACCAGCGTCATGCCGACCCCGACCAGGATCAGCGGGGCCGCGCGGCGGGCGATGTCGATGATCGAGCCGTAGAGGTGGCCGTCGATCACGGTGATCCGGAAGAAGTTGTTCGCGAAGAACAGGTTCAGCACCAGCAGCAGCACGAGCACGGCCAGGGGCCAGAACAGGTGGTGCCTCGCGTACCGGCTCACGAGACGCCCCCGGCGATGGTCTGCATGATCCGGTCCGCGTCCACGGCGTCGGTGTTCTCCAGTTCCTCGACCAGCTGCCGGTCGCGCAGGATCTCGATCGTGTGGCTGAGGCGCAGCACCTCCTCCAGCTCGGCGCTGACGAACAGCACGGCCATCCCGCCGTCGGCGAGTTCCGCGATCAGGCGCTGGATCTCGGTCTTGGCGCCGACGTCGATGCCGCGGGTCGGCTCGTCGACGATGAACAGCCGGGGCTCGGTGATCAGCCAGCGCGCCAGCAGCACCTTCTGCTGGTTGCCGCCGCTCAGGTCCTTCACCCGCCGATCCGGGTCGGCCGGGCGGATCTGCAGCGCCTCCACGTATTTCGCCACCAGCTCGTCGGCCCGCCGGCGCGAGATCGGCCGCAGCCAGCCCCGCGAGGCCTGCAGCGCGAGGATGATGTTCTCGCGCACGGTCAGGTCGCCCACCACCCCCTCGGTGCGGCGGTTCTCCGACGAGAAGGCAATGCCCTTCGACATCGCGGCCCGTGGCCCCCGCAAGGTGACCGGCCGTCCGTCCACCGTCAGGGAACCGGAGTCCGAGCGGTCGGCCCCGAACAGCAACCGGGCCAGCTCGGTGCGTCCCGACCCGAGAAGTCCGGCCAGGCCCACGATCTCACCGGCGTGAATGTTCAGCGTGAACGGCGCGATGCCCCCCTTGCGGCCCAGGCCGTCGGCCTCGAGCAGCGGCTCGGCGCGCCGGCCCTGGCCGGTGGGCTGCTTCTCGAGGTCTTCGAGGGTGGAGAGTTCCTTGCCGATCATCCGCTCCACGAGCTGCATCTGGGGCAGTTCGGCGGTGCGGTACTCGCCCACCAGTTTCCCGTTGCGCAGGACCGTCATCCGGTCGGCGATCTCGTAGACCTGGTCGAGGAAGTGCGAGACGAACACGATCGCCACGCCCTGGCTCTTCAGGCGCCGCATCACCGAGAACAGCTGAGCGACCTCGGAGGCATCGAGGCTCGAGGTCGGCTCGTCGAGGATCAGGACCTTGGCGTCGATGTCGACCGCTCGCGCGATCGCGACCATCTGCTGCACGGCCAGCGAGTACGTGCCCAGCGGCGCGGTGACGTCCAGGTCGAGATCGAGGCCCCGCAACAGTTCCCGGGCCCGTCGGCGCATGGCTCCCCAGCGGATCCGCCCGAGGGTGCGCGGTTCCCGGCCGAGCAGGATGTTCTCGGCCACCGACAGGTTCGCGCAGAGATTCACTTCCTGGTAGACCGTGCTGATCCCGGCCTGCTGCGCGGGCAGCGGCCCGGAGAAGCGCACCGGCTCCCCGGCCAGCGTGATGCCCCCGCCGTCGATGTCGTACACACCGGTGAGAACCTTGATCAGCGTCGACTTCCCGGCGCCGTTCTCGCCCATCAGGGCGTGCACCTCACCGGCGCGCAGCCGCAGGTCCACCCCGTCGAGCGCCACCACCCCCGGGAAGACCTTACGGATCCCGGTCATCTCGAGAATCGTGGCCGTGTCGGCCGTATCGGCCATGACCTGTGCTCCGTTCCGCTCAGAACCCGCCGTGACCATGCGCGCCCACCACTGCCCGAGGCGGGACGCGCATGATCACGGAAGGAAGCCGATCAGTACTTACGGTCCGGCAGGACGTCCTTCGCCTGCTCCGGCGTGAAGGTCGTCTCCTCGGTGAGCACGCGCTTCTCCACGGTGCCCCCGTCCGCAACCGTCTTGGCCAGGTCCATCAGCTGCGGCCCGAGCAGCGGGCTGCACTCCACGATGAAGTTGATCTTGCCTTCGGACAGCGCCGTCATGCCGTCCTTGACCGCGTCCACCGTGATGATCTTGATGTCCTTGCCCGGCACCTTGCCGGCCGCCTCGATGGCCTCGATCGCGCCCAGGCCCATGTCGTCGTTGTGGGCGTAGAGCACGTCGATGTCGTCGTGCGACTTCAGGAAGGTCTCCATCACCTGCTTGCCGTCGGTGCGGGTGAACTGCCCCGTCTGCGATGCGATCACCTTGAACTTCGGGTCGGCCTTGATGACCTCGGCGAAACCGGCCTTGCGGTCGTTCGCCGGGGCCGCACCGGGCGTTCCCTGCAGTTCGACGATGTTCACCGGGTCGGTCTCGTCCTTGTACTCCTCGACCAGCCACTCACCGGCCTTCTGCCCCTCGAGCACGAAATCCGACCCGATAAAACTTTCGTAGAGAGTTTCGTCGGGTGAATCGATGGCCCGGTCGGTGAGAATCACCGGGATCTCGGCGTCCTTGGCCTCCTTGAGCACCGTGTCCCAGCCGGACTCGACCACCGGCGAGAACGCGATGACGTCGACCCGCTGGGTGATGAACGAGCGGATCGCCTTGATCTGGTTCTCCTGCTTGCCCTGCGCGTCGGAGAACTTCAGCTCGACCCCGGCCTCCGCGGCCGACTCCTGGATCGACTTGGTGTTCGCCGTGCGCCAGCCACTTTCGGCCCCGACCTGGGCGAAACCGATGGTCAGCTTGTCGTCGCCGCCACCGCTGCCCCCGTCCCCCTCGTCGTCGCCGCACGCGGCCAGCGTCGTGACGAGCAGTGCCGCTGCAAGCAGCACCCCGGCCCGCTTTCTGAACATCCCAACCTCCTGACGCACCACGCCAACCCCGTTGTTAACGTTCACAATTATGGTCACGGCAGTGCGGGAAAAAATGTCTTCGGATTGTCTGCGAACACACATGACCGGCCGTCATGCACCCCCGGGAATTCACCTGAATCACGTGACCGCCGGTCGGTTCGTGCCAGGAGTGTCGCTGTTCACACCGGATGCGTCAAGCATTCGAAATGCAACGTCCAGTCACGAACTTAGACCGCGCGGAATCACCCGTCACGATGTTATGGAAGAAATTCCGACCGCTGATCGCACAACAATTCCTGAGGCATTGCCTGAACGCCTGCCCTCAGGCGTAGATCCACCAGGCCGCGGGCCGCGCGCAGCGGAGTGATCCCGCGCGCCCGGGCGTCGTCGAGAACCGCGGCCAGGCGAGGGCCGATCCCCCGTGCCTCGTCCTCGGCCGGGTGACGGCCACGTGGGGCAGGATCTCGGGCAACTGGACGGGGGTGACGGTGACGGCTGCGTGCCTGGTGCGTTCGAGGACAGGCGGTCGGTATGAACGGGCACGCGGCATTTACGCGCCCTGACCTGCACGGGTGCCCCGCCGCACCTATGGTCGGGCCGTGAGAGAAGCGCGCAGACGGCACTACGGGGCGTTCTACGGACTGGCCCCGGCACCCGGCGACGACGGGCGTCCCCTGGTGCTGGTGCACGGCAACTGCCAGGCCGAGTCGCTGCGCGTGCTCGCGGACTCCCCCGGCTCCCCGGTGCGCACGGTGCGGATGCCGCCCGTGCACGAGCTGACCGGCGACGACCTGCCCTGTCTGGAGAAGCTTCTCGGGCAGGCGGACGCCGTGGTCTCGCAGCCGATCCGGGCGGGCTACCGGGGCCTCCCGCTGGGCACCGCCGACGTGATGGCCGCGACCGCGCCCGGCACCCGGCTGGTGATGGTGCCCGTGATCCGCTGGGCGGCCCTGCACCCGTTCCAGGTCATCGTGCGGTCACCGCAGGCCGGTGATCCCCCGGTCGTTCCCTACCACGATCTGAGGACGATGGGCCGGGCGACCGGGGCCGTTCCGGCCTTCAGTGGGGGGTTCGTGCGGGCGGTGCGGGACATCAGCGTGCGCGAGCTCGTCGAGCGGCAACGGCGGCACGGCACGATCGACGTGGTGGACCTGTTGCTGGACGCCGGTTCTCGCGCCTGCCAGGTGATCAACCATCCCGGCAACGAGGTGCTGCGGGGCACGGCCCACCGGATGCTCGAGGCCCTCGGCCTGCCCTGGGACCCGCGCGATCCGGGCCGGGTGCTGCTCGACAGCGTGCACGCCCCGCTCGCGGGCCCGACCCTCGAGGCCCTGGGCCTGGACGGCGAGGAGACCACAAACTGGCAGGTGCACGGAAAGACCGTGCCCGACACCGAGATCCAGCAGGCCCACCTGGAGTGGTACCGCCGGCATCCCGGCCTGGCCGAGCAGGGCCTGCAGCGTCACGCCGAGGTGGCCCGGCTGCTCTTCACCCACTGAGCCCGCCGAACCCGTCGAACCTGCTGAGCCCGTCGAACCTGCTGAGCCCGCCGGCCGGTCAGCGCAGCACGCCCAGCGCCCCCGGTGCGATCGTCACCGTCACCCGGTCGCCGCCGGCGATCTCGAGCACCTCACCGTCGATCTGCAGCGGCGCCGCCTTCAGTGCGGTGAAGCGGTACTCGGTGACGGCCGGCTGCGGCCCGAGCCCGGTGGTGGCGGCGTGCAGGAACACGGTCGCCACCCGCCAGCGCGGTTCGTGCGGGGTGAGCGTGACCTCGAACTCGCCGTCCTCCGGGTCGCCGTTGGTGCTCAGCTTGAGCACCTTGGCCATCTGCGGGATGTTCGAGAACACCAGGCTGTCGATCGGCACGCGGCGACCGTCGTCGAGCTGGATGCGCAGCGGCCGGAACTTGCTGAACGACCGCATCACCGTGACGATCTCGCGCAGCGACCCCTTGGTGCCCTTCTCCAGGTCGACCGCGACCACCGGCGTCAGCCCGATGCCGATGTACGAGTGCGCGTAGCGGCTGATCTCGCCGCCGGGCCCGCTGACGGCCAGGTGTATCAGGTCCATCCGCCGCACCTCCCCGACGCCGATCGCCTCGGGCAGCGGGCGCGGCGCCGTGACCCGGTGGTGGTCGTTGGCGTTGCCCGCCGCCACCACCGCGGCCACCGCGCCCTGCTCACCGGTGTTCCCCGCGTCCATGATCCCGTTCACGACCTCGTTGTAACCGCCGTCGCCGCTGACCGAGACCACGAGAGGACGCCCGGTGCCCGCGGCCTCGCGGGCGAGGGTCTGCGCGTGGCCGGCGTGGGCGGTCGGCAGGAGCTCCACCGCCAGGTCCGGGTGCACCCGCCCGAGCTCCTCCTCGAGCTCGCGGGCCCGGGCCGGGGCGTCGCCCGTGCTGTTGGGGTTGAAGATCAGGACCACCCGGTCGAACGACATGCGACGATCATGGCCCGGGCCGGGCCGTTCGACACTTCCACAGGGCCCGGGCGTGCCGCGGTCACGGCCGCCGGGCCGCGCCCAGCGGAAACCGGACGCCGGTCAGCTCTTCCGAGACCGACCACAGGCGGCGGGCCACGTCGGCGTCGCGCGCGGCCCGCGACCGGCCGACCAGCCTGACCGGCCCCCGCTGCAGGAGCCCGCCCGGCCCGGCGAAACTGCCTCCCGGGATGTCGGCCGTCGCCGCGTAGAGCGTGGGCAGGGCCCCGGCCTCCTCGGTCCGGGCCAGGCGCCGGGCCACGGAGAGCATCAGGTCGGCGCGCCGGCTGGTCCCCTCGGACGAGTGCCCCAGGTTCGTCATCGCCAGCCCGGGGTGCGCCGCCGTGGCGCTGACCGGCGAGCCCACCTCCTCGAGCCGTCGCTGCAGCTCGAGCGTGAACAGCAGGTTGGCCAGCTTCGACTGGCCGTAGGCCGCGAGCGGCTGGTAGTCGCGCCTGGTCCAGTCCAGGTCGTCGAACGCGATCGTGCCCCGGCGGTGACCGCCCGAGGAGACCGTGACCACCCGGCCGGTGATGCGTGGCAGCAGCAGGTTGGTCAGGGCGAAGTGGCCCAGATGGTTCGCGCCGAACTGCGACTCGAACCCGTCGGTGGTCCGGCCCAGCGGCGGCATCATGATCCCGGCGTTGTTCACGAGAACGTCGACAGGTCCCTCGAGACCGTCCGCGAACGAGCGCACCGACGACAGGTCACCGAGTTCGAGGCGGTGGACCTCGGTGCGGCCGGGCAGGCGGGCCGCGACCTGCTGCCCCTTCGCCGGGTTGCGCACGGCGAGCACCACCCGGGCACCGCGCGCGGCGAAGACCTCGGCGGCCGCCCGGCCGATGCCACTGCTGGCGCCGGTCACCACGACGGTGCGGCCGGCCTGGGAAGGAACGTCATGAGCGGTGAATGTAGTCACGGACAACAATGTAGGCATCGACTACTTATGTAGTCAACGCCTACATCTGCGGTAGCCTGGACCGGTGACCGACGAGCGCTATCACCACGGCAATCTGCGCACGGCGCTCCTGGAGGCGGCCCGCGAGACGATGCGTGAAGAGGGGGCCGGGGCGCTGTCGCTGCGTGACCTGGCCCGTCGGGTGGGGGTGAGTCACGCGGCCCCGCGCCGGCACTTCCCCGACCGCCAGGCCCTTCTCGACGCCCTGGTGATCGACGGGTTCGAGCGGGCCCACGCCGAACTCGAGGAGGCCGACGCCGCGGCCGGGCCCGGATTCGCCGCGCGGCTGCGCGCGATGGTCAGCGCCTATGTTCACGTCGCGATCGACGACAGCGCCCTGCTCGATCTCATGCACAGCCGTAAGCACGACGAGAACTCCGGCGCGGTCGCACAGGCCGCCCAGCCGTCGGTGGCCCTCATGCTCTCGGTGATGGAGCAGGGCGAGGCCGAGGGCCACCTCGAGCCCGGATCGACCGAGCGGGTGGGCATCGCGCTGTTCGCGACCATGCACGGCATCGCCGCGATCACCCGGGTCGGCATGCTGGCCCCCGACCAGGTCGACGACGTGATCGACACCGCGGTCGCCCAGGTGCTGCGCTAGGCACTGCGGGTGATGACGCCGGTCGCCCGGGTCTCGGCCGACGCCCTCCTCCCGGATCGGCCCCGGCGCCGACCCGTGATCGGGTGACCTGCGCGCACCTTTGCCACCCGGTCCCGGCCACCGGCCGGGCCGGGCAACCGGGCGAGGACCGCGCCGGGTTCCTAGCTGACCGCCTCCTCCAGGCTGACCGCGGCCGCGGCCTCCCGGATCAGGCCCATCGCCACGTCCTGCGCCTCGGGAACGTTGCGGCCCTCGTAGCGGCGCGCCACGATGCGGCGGGTGCCGAGACCGGGCATCTCCAGCGGGGTGACGCCCGGGTGCGAGGTGCCGATCAGCGCGAGGGAGGGCACGAGCGCCATTCCCTCCCCGGCCGCGACCAGGGCCAGGGCGGTGTTGATGTCCTGGTAGAGGTGCACGGTGTCGTCGGAGACCCCGAGCGCGCGCCGCACCCGGCGGGTGGCCTCGCTGCCGGCGGCCGAGGCGTCGAGCCCGAGCCAGGGCAGCGACGGCAGCGACTGGCGGGCGATGTCGACGACGTCGACGCCGTGCGCGGCGGAGGGCACGACCAGCCGCCAGGGCTCGTCGAGCAGAGGGATCTCGGTCATGTTCTTGGCCAGGCGCGGTGAGCTCTGCTGGGCGTCGAACTCCAGGATCACGATGTCCAGGTCGCCCGAGCGGAGCATCCGCAGCAGTTCCTCCTGGTCGTCCTCGCGGATCTCGAGGCGCAGCCGGGGGTGGCGCTTCTTCCACTCCGGCAGGTGCGGCGCGAACCCGACCCGCAGGAACGAGTGGAAGAGCCCGACCCGGACGGTGCCGACCGGGTCGACCTCGTCCTCCAGGAGCTTGGCGCGCACCAGGTTCAGCGCCCGCTCGATCTCCTCGGCGGCCTCGGCCAGGGCCTGCCCGGCGTCGGTCAGGAGAATGCCGTGAGTGGTGCGAGTCACCAAGGCGCAACCGGTTTCGGCCTCAAGTCGGGCCAGCTGCTGGGAAACGGCGGACGGCGTGACCCCCAGCGCGTCGGCCGCCGCGAGCACCCCTCCCTCCCGCGCGATGGCGAGCAGGAACCGGAGCCGGCGGGGGTCGATCCTCATGTTCAGCAACGCTAAACGGCCGATCCAGTGAAGTGCAATTGTGCTGAAGCCGCGGAAGGCTCATCATCATGCGCGGGAGACGGCGATCCGGCTCCCTGGCTCTCAAGTGAAAGAAGGCTGCTCCGATGGCGGCAATGCTCGGCTGGCTGGGCACCATGGGCACTTTCGGCGCCTACGTCCTCCTGAGCCGGGGGCGCTGGACGGCGACGTCCCTGCGCTACTCACTCTTCAATGCCCTCGGCGGTCTCGCCGGCGGCATCGCCAGCGCCCTCTACGGCGCCTGGCCCAGCGCGGTCTCCAATCTCCTCTGGGCCGCGATCGGCACCCACGCCGTGGTCACCACCCTGTGGGAGCGCCGGGCCGCCCGCCTCGCGAACCGGCCGGCCACCACCGCCTCCCCGGCGACCGGCCCGATCCCCGAGTTCGTCTGAGCCAAAGGCTCAGCCGGCCAGCACCTTCAGGTACGCGGTGACGTCCTCCACCGAGGACGTCACACACCCCAGATAGTTGTCCGGGCGCACCAGCAAGAGCGTCGGGCCCCGCACGTCGTAGATCTCCGCGGCCTCGTCGACCGCATGCACCGGCACGCCCAGATCGGGCGCAGCGGCGGTCCAGTTCACCGTGAGCAGGGTCGCGTGGGCGCCGCGCAGCAGGTCGAAAACGCGTCGCCCGTCGTTCAGCGGCGCGTCGGGAGCACGGTCACCGGCCTGCAGCGCACCGGGTTCGGGCCGGTGCTCGCTCGCCAGGGGCCCACCCCGGTAGCTCAGCGAGAGCTGCTTGAGCACCGGGTCGTCGCGGCGCATACCGTCGTGCGAGCGGTCGGCCATCTTCTGGTAGAGCTTCGTGCTGATGCCCAGCACCGCGGCCGCGACCGGAAGGCGCTCGGCCTCGTAGGTGTCGAGCAGCGCGTCGTCGCCCGTGGCCAGTTTCCACCCCAGGTTGTAGGCGTCCTGGATCCCGGTGTTCAGCCCCTGCCCACCGGCCGGGGTGTGCACGTGAGCCGCGTCACCCGCCAGGAACACGTTCCCGACCCGGAACCGTGACGCCATGCGGATGTTCGGCCTCCAGACCGAGGTCCAGCTGACGTTCTTCACCGTCACCCCGGGGGCGATCCCGGGCACCAGCTCCTCCAGCGGCCGGTCGAGGATCTGCGAGTGGAGCTGGAACTGGCCGGTGCCGGCCAGCGGGCACAGACCGAGCCGCACGGCCTGATCGGCCCCGGGCCACACGTGCCAGTGCTCGCGGTCGAGCCCCTCCAGCTCGACGTCGGCCAGGCGCACCTTCTCACCCTCCCGGGTCTCCCCCTCGAAACCCACACCCAGAGCGCGACGTACAGCACTGCGTCCGCCGTCGGCCCCCACCACGTACCGGGCGGTGACGCGCTCACCGGTGCCGAGCGTCAGGTGCACGCCCCGGTCGTCCTGGGTGAGCGACTCCAGCTCGACGCCGAACTCGACCGGGACGCCCTCGGCCAGGATCTGCCCGGTGCGCCACTGCGGCACCATCAGACTGTTGGGGTGGGGCACCGACGGGGTGGGCTCGTGGTGCTCGTCCATCCGGAACGTCATCGTCTCGCCGTCGGGCCGGTGCACGAGCATCGGCGGGTACTCGCCGCCGTGCTCCAGGAACCGCGGCAGCACGCCGAGGTCGTCGAGCACCTCGAGCGTGCGGGGCTGAAGTCCCTTGCCCCGCGAGCCGTCGAAGAGGGCGGAGGCCTTCTCGACGATGCGGAAGGGGACGCCGTGGCGCTGCAGCTGACGGGCCAGGGTCAGGCCGGTCGGGCCGGCTCCCACAATTACGGTGAACTTGGATTCACTGAACATGAGTTCACCGTAGGAAGCGAGGTAGGGTCCCGTCAAGACCGAAGGGGTGACGAGGTGGCAGCAGTGGGCGTGCGCAGGCAGCAGGCGGCGCAGACCGAGACCGAGCTGAAGGCCGCCGCCGTGCGGGTCTTCGGGCGGGTGGGCTATCTCAACACCAAGATCACCGACATCACCGCCGAGGCCGGGCGCGCGACCGGGTCGTTCTACAAGCACTTCACCGGCAAGGAGAAACTGCTCGAGGCACTGCTGGCCGACCTGCTGGCCGAGACCGACGACGATCTGCACGGGCGCGCCGAGCCCCACCCGAGCGACTTCCGCGACCGCGAGGCCGTGCGTTTCCACGTCGAGCACTTCTGGCGGTTCTTCCAGCGACACCGCACCGTGATGGTCGCCCTGCAGCAGGCCGCCACGGTCGACGAGTCGTTCGCCCGTCGGCAGGACGAGATGCTCGACCCCGATCTGCACCACCTGGCCACCCATCTCACCGGTCTCGACCTGCGGGGCGACCCGCTCGTGGCGGCTGCGATCATCAGCCGTCTGATGTGGTCGTTCGCCTCGACGTCGCTCCCGAACACCGGTGACGACGAGGCGATCGAGACCCTGACCACCTTCATCCACGCGGGGCTGGCGGGCCTGGCCTCCTGACGGCGGGAGCACCCCGTGCACCTGGACGCGATCACCACCGCCCTGCGCGTCGCCTCGTCGATCGGCCTGGCCGCCACCGACGCGCTCGTCCTGTCCAACTCCAACCGCCTGACCCTGCACCTGCTCCCGTGCGACACCCTGGCCCAGGTCGCGCCGGTGCCGTCCGTGGCCGCCTTCGAGATCGAGATCGCCCGGCGCCTGGGCGAACTGGACGCCCCGGTGGCCCGGCTCGATCCGCGCGCCGAGCCGCGTCCGCACCCTCTCGACGGACGCGAGGTGACCTTCTGGACCCACTACACCCCCGCGTCCCCCATCTCCCCGGAGGCCTACGCGGATGCCCTGCACCGGCTGCACCGGTCGATGCGCGAGATCCCGGTCGAGGCCCCCTCGTTCCGTGACCGCGTGAGCTCGGCCCGCCGGCTGCTCGACGACCCCGGTCGCACCCCGGAACTGCCTGCGGCACACCGTGAACTCCTGATGGACGTGATCGGCCACACGCTCTCGGTGATCGGCGCGAGAGGAGGCGCCGAGCAGCTGCTGCACGGCGAGCCTCACGAGGGCAATCTGCTGGCCACGGCGCACGGCCCGCTGTTCATCGATTTCGAGACGTGCTGCACCGGTCCCGTCGAGTTCGACATCGCGCACGCACCGCCCGCCGTCGAGACGCATTACCCCGGGGCCGACCCCGCGATGCTGCGCGCCTGCCGGATGCTCGCGCTCGCCCTGGTGATCACCTGGCGCTGGGATCGTGACGACCAGCTGCCGGACGGCCGCCGACGTGGTTCCCTCTGGCTCGCCGAGCTGATGTCGCTCCGGGGCGGAGATCTCACGGCTTGAGGACGCGCCGGTCGGCCTTCATTTCAATTGTGTGTAATCGCGCCGGACGGCTTTGTTAAGGCTTCCCTTTGAGTCGCCTGTGTGGGTATCTTTTTAGACAGCAATTGGTAAAGACTCTTCACTAATCATGACTCCCGCCCTGAAGGGGAATGCCATGAAACGTGCCCGCATGCTCGCCGCCGGCCTGTCCGCCGCGGCAGCGATCGCCCTCGTCGCAACACTCACGGCACCGACCGGGGCGCAGGCCGTCCCGCGCTCGGCCGCCGCCGTCACCTGCTCGGGCGCCGCCTGGGTCAAGGACGTCGCCTACAACGGCGGCGCCGTCGTCACGTACAACAACCATTCGTGGACAGCGAAATGGTGGACGTACGGCGATGTTCCGGGAGCGAACGCCCAGGACGTGTGGACGGACGGGGGTGCCTGCGGCGGAACCGACCCGACCCAGCCGCCCACCACTCCTCCCACCACGCCCCCGGTGACCACTCCCCCGCCCACCACCGGCGGCAAGAAGCTGGTGGCGTACTACACGAACTGGTCCACGTACCAGCGCAACTTCCAGGTCAAGGCGCTCGACACCAGCGGCGCCGCGGCCAAGCTGACGCACATCAACTACGCCTTCGGTAACGTCACCGGCGGCAAGTGCGTGATCGGCGACGCCTACGCCGACTACCAGAAGACCTTCACCGCAGCCGATTCCGTGAGCGGTGTGGCCGACACCTGGGACCAGTCGGTGGCCGGCAACTTCAACCAGCTGCGCCAGCTCAAGAAGAAGCACCAGAACCTCAAGGTGATCTGGTCGTTCGGCGGCTGGACCTGGTCGGGCGGCTTCGGCCAGGCCGCGCAGGACCCGGCCGGTTTCGCCAAGTCGTGCCGCGCGCTGGTCGAAGACTCGCGCTGGGCCGACGTGTTCGACGGCATCGACATCGACTGGGAGTACCCGAACGCCACCGGGCTCACCACCGACACCAGCGGTTTCGACGCGTACCGCAAGCTCATGCAGGCACTGCGCACCGAGTTCGGCAAAGACCTGGTGACCTCCGCGATCACGGCCGACGGCACGTCCGGCGGCAAGATCTCCAAGGCCGACTACGCCGGGGCCGCGCAGTACGTCGACTGGTACCTGCCGATGACGTACGACTTCTACGGTGCCTTCGACGCCGACGGCCCGACCGCCCCGCACTCGCCGCTGACCGACTACGCCGGCGCCCCGAACCCGGGCTTCGACTCGTCCACGGCGATCGCGAAGCTGAAGAGCCTCGGAATCCCCAGCAGCAAGCTGCTTCTGGGCATCGGTTACTACGGCCGCGGCTGGACCGGGGTCTCGCAGGCGGCCCCGGGCGGTTCGGCCACCGGACCGGCACCGGGCACCTACGAGCAGGGCATCGAAGACTACAAGGTGCTCAAGACGTCCTGCCCGTCGACCGGCACCGTGGCGGGCACCGCCTACGCCAAGTGCGGCAGCAACTGGTGGAGCTACGACACCCCGGCCACCATCGCCGGCAAGATGACCTACGCCAAGAACCAGGGCCTGGGTGGGGCGTTCGCCTGGGAGCTGTCGGGTGACACCAGCGCCGCCGAGCTGACCAAGGCCGTCTCCAGCGGTCTGGGGTAGCCCGGCAGCACCTGCACTGCACCATCTGCTTCATGCGCACGGCAAACGGTCACGGCCGGGATCCCTCCCCCGGCCGTGACCGTTCTGCGTGGGTGACCGGTCAATTCGTCGAGGGCCGGGAGTCCTGCGGGAGCGGGATTTTCGTGCCCGCGCGCGGGACGTCTCGCCGGGATCCGGCGGGTGCGGACGCGGGAGACTCGGGTGTTTCAGTACCCGAGTGCGGAGAGCCCCGATGTCCACCTCGTCCACGATTCCGGCCCGGCCCGCGGTTTCACCTGCGGCCGGGCCGCCCCCCGAAGCCGAGCCCTCTTCCGAAGCCGAGCCCTCCTCCGGAGCGCAGTCCGCCGGGGCGTCGGCCCCGGGGTCGTTGCCGCCGCAGCAGATGGCCCTCAAGGCCGTCGCCGTGGGCGTGGCCAAGGCCGGCAGTCCGCCGCTGACCACGTTCGTGCTCGCGGTGCTGGCCGGTGGGTTCATCGCGTTCGGCGCCCTCTTCGCCACGATCGCCTCCTCCACCGCGCCCGGGTCGGTCGGCCTCCCCTACGGCGTGACCAAAGTCTTCATGGGTCTGGCCTTCTCGGTCGGGCTGATCCTGGTCGTGGTCGGCGGGGCGGAACTGTTCACCAGCAACGTGCTGCTGGTGATGGCCTGGGCGCAGGGACGGATCAGCGGGGCCCGGGTGCTGCGCAACTGGGCGATCGTCTACGCCGGAAACCTCGCGGGCGCGGTGAGCGTGGCCGGGCTCGTCGCGGTCTCGGGTGAGTACCGTTCGGGCGGAGGCGGAGTCGGGCTGGCCGCGCTGAAGATCGCCGAGGGCAAGGGGGAACTCGGCTTCGGCGAGGCGCTGGTGCTCGGGGTGCTGTGCAACGTGCTGGTCTGCCTGGCCGTGTGGCTGACCTATTCGGCCCGCACCACCGCCGACCGGATCATGGCCGTGATCCCGCCGGTGACCGCCTTCGTCGCCGCCGGTTTCGAGCACAGCGTCGCCAACATGTTCTTCCTGCCGGTCGCCACGCTGGTCAAGGCCCTGGCCCCGGAGTCGTTCTGGACCTCGATCGGCGCCGGCCCGGAGCAGTTCGCGCACGTGAGCTGGACCGCCTTCGCCCACAACCTGCTGCCGGTCACGATCGGCAACCTCGTCGGCGGGGCGGTGATCGTGGGCGGCCTGTACGGGCTGGCCTATCTGCGGCCCACCCGTTCCGCCGGAGCCGACCCGCACATCCGTCCGCGAACCGCCCACCCGACCACCGCGTCCGTCCGCCGACCGTCCCACCCGGCCACCGCGTCCACCATCAGGACCCGCCCGGGCCCCTTCAGCGCCCGTTCAACCCCGGCGTAGCAGACTGTGCCCGTGCGAGTCCTGGTGGTTGACGACGAGGCGCGGTTCGCCGAAGGCATCCGCCGGGGGCTGGTGGCCGAGGGATTCTCGGTAGACGTGGCCGAGAACGGGATCGACGGGCTCTGGCGCGCCCGCGAGGTGCGGTACGACGCGATCCTTCTCGACGTGATGATGCCGGGGCTGGGCGGGTTCGACGTGTGCCGCACCCTGCGCGAGGAGGAGAACTGGACCCCGATCCTCGTGCTCACGGCCCTGGACGGGTCGTCCGACCAGGTCGAGGGGCTCGACACGGGCGCGGACGACTACGTGGTCAAACCGGTCGAGTTCCCCGTGCTGGTGGCCCGGTTGAGGGCGCTGGTGCGGCGGGGCCGACCCGAACGTCCCACGGTTCTGACCGTCGGGACCCTGGTGGTCGACCCGGCCTCGCGGGAGGTGCGGCGCGGCCGGACGCCGATCACGCTGACCAGCCGGGAGTTCGCGGTGCTGGCCTTCCTGGCCCGGCGCGCGGGCACGGTGATGTCGAAGCTCGACATCCTGGGCGGCGTCTGGGACGACGACTTCGAGGGTGACCCGAACATCGTCGAGGTCTACATCGCCCATCTGCGCGCGAAGATCGACCGCCCGTTCGGGGTGGACACGGTCGTGACCGTGCGCGGCGCCGGGTACCGCCTGGTCGCCGATGTCTAGCCGCTGGACCCTGCGCGTCCGCATCACCACGATCACGACGTTCATCGTCCTGGTCGTCCTGCTGCTCGGCGCGGCCGGTTTCGTCCTCCTGCTGCGCTCGCAGGTGACCCGCGCGCAGTCCACGACCGCGCGTCAGCAATCCACCCAGATCGCCCGCGAGACCCAGGCCGCCGGAGCCCTGCCGCCGTTCGAGGCCGACGAGGTGATCATCCAGCTGCAGCGCGACGGGCAGGTGATGACGGTCGCCGACGACGACTTCGCCGAGGTCCCGCCCCTGCCCGTCAGCGCGCAGCCCCGCATCGTGAAGCTGCTCGGCGAACGCTGGGCCGTGCGGTCGAGCCCGGTGACGCTCGGGGGGACGAAGCAGTACGTGGTGGTGGCCCGCTCACTGGAGGGGGTGGACGACGCGACCCGCTCGGCCGGGCTGCTGCTGGGGGCCGGGGTGCCCGCGGTGAGTCTGTTCGTGGCCGCGCTGACCTGGTCGGTGGTCGGGCGTTCGCTGCGGCCGGTGGAGCGGATCCGCTCGGACGTGGAGAAGATCGGCGACGACCCCTCGGGCCGGGTGCTGCCCCCGCCGGGCCGGGACGAGGTGGCGCGGCTGGCCGAGACGATGAACCGGATGCTGGAGCGCCTGGAGAAGGCGCGGGTGGTGCAGCAGCGTTTCGTCTCGGACGCCTCGCACGAACTGCGCTCGCCGGTGGCCGCGATCCGGCAGCACGCGCAGGTGGCGCTGATGCATCCGGACGCGACGACGCTGAGCGGGCTGGCCGAGGTCGTCGACACCGAGGCGGCGCGGTTGGAGGAGCTGGTCAGCGGCCTGCTGCTGCTGGCCCGGGTGGACGAGCGGCGTTCGGTGAACCGCCAGGAGATCGATCTGGACGATCTGGTGCTCAGCGAGGGGACGCGGCTGCGGGCGCTGGGTGTGAAGGTGGACGCCACCGGGGTGGGGCCGGCGCGGGTGGTCGCGGACATCGCCCTGATGACGCGGGCGGTGCGGAACGCGGCCGACAACGCGCGGCGCCACGCCCGCTCGGCGGTGGCCTTCTCGCTGCACGACGACGGCACGCAGGCGGTGCTGCGCGTGGACGACGACGGCCCGGGTGTGCCGGTGGAGGACCGCGAGCGCGTGTTCCGGCGCTTCGTGCGGCTCGACGACGCCCGTACCCGCGACAAGGGCGGTGCCGGGCTGGGTCTGGCGATCATCGCCGAGGCGGCGCGGGACGCGGGTGGCTCGGCCCGGCTGGACGACTCACCCCTGGGTGGGGCCCGGCTGGAGATGCGGCTGCCGACGTAGGCCCGCCTCGGGGCCGACCACCGGCCCTTCTCGATCAAACTGGTTGCCTTTGCCGGCCCCGGCGTGGTGCACTCGTGCGGCCCGTCAGCGATCCTCCCCAGAGGCGAACCCCATGAGTGACGTGACCCATCTTCTCGACAACCCCAGCTGGGCGTCCCTCACCGGTGCCCACGCCGCCCTCGCGATCGGCACCGGGCGGGCCCGGCGCTATCCGGCCGACATCTCGCCGATCAGTGCCATCGCCGACTACGACGATCCGGCGGCCTGGGCCGATCTGGCCGAGCTGGTCGGGCCGGGGCGGTCCGCGTTCTTCCCGGGGCCGGCCGACCTGGCCGAGCGGCTGCCGGACGGCTGGACGATCTCGATGAGCATCCCGGGCATCCAGATGGTCTCGACCCAGGCACTGGTCAGCGCCCCCGAGCCGGAAGCGGTCAGACTGGGCGCGGACGACGTCGACGACATGCTCGACCTGGTCGCCCGCACCGAGCCCGGGCCGTTCGAGCGCCGCACCGTGGAACTCGGCACGTACCTGGGAATCCGGCGCGAGGGCAAGCTCGTGGCCATGGCCGGCGAGCGCCTGCACCCGCCCGGCCACACCGAGATCAGCGCCGTCTGCACGGATGCCGCGCACCGGGGTCAGGGGCTGGCCGGGCGGTTGATCCGGGCGGTCGCCCACGCCATTCGCGAACGCGGTGACGTACCCATGCTGCACACCGGCGCCTCCAACACCACCGCGATCCGGCTGTACGAGTACCTGGGTTTCGAGGTCCGGTGGCGGCCGACGTTCACCGTGGTCGTGGCACCGCCCGCATGAAGTCTACTGATCCAGTCGACTTTGCGGGACGGCCTTGTCAGCGTGACGGGAAGGCGACCAGCGCGTCGGAGGCGGACATGGCCCAGGCCGGAACCATCCAGCGAACCGATTCAGTCCGGGCGGCCGGATTCCCGGCCACCCTCGTCCCGGTGGCGCCGAGCCCGGCCGTTTCCACCTCTGCGCCAGTCGCTCGGGCGCACCCGCCCACCGCAGCGCCCTGGTCGTCGCGCTCCCGGGAATCGGTGCGGCGGTGTCGGTTTCATGTATTGAAGACGCGCCGGTCGCTTCCGGCGAACGTCACCTCACCGCCGTTCCCGGCCACCGCGCCCGGGTCCCGTCGCCGGCCGACGCCTACCGCGCCACCGGGTTCGACGGGCCGGAAACCGTTCCCGCGCTGTCGGACCGCGAGACCTGCCGGGCCGTGAGCAACGGCTGTCCCAGCCGGGAGGGGCGGATCCCGGCCGAGCCGCAGGGGTTCGTGAGTCTCTGGGCGTACGCCCAGAACCCGTACGAGCGCGAGGAGTTCAGGGCGACGACCGTGCCGCAGGCGCTGCGGAGGCCCTGAGCGAGCCGTGCCCGGGCCGGGTTCGGGGCCCGAGACCGATTCCCTCAGCCCGGTTCAGGCCCGGTTCAGCCTCCGGGAGGCACCATGCGAGGGTGGGACCCAGTGAGCGCCGTGCCCGGAGCCGGCCGATCGACGCACCGAGACCGGTCCGTCACTCCCGGGCACGCAGGACCACCGGCCTCGGCAAGGTGGTGCTCGGCACGGTGGTGGTGCTCGTCAGCGGCACGCTCGGCGGCGGTGCGTACGTCTACCAGCACCTGAACGGCAACATCGCCTCGTCGGCGCTGTTCAGCGGCACGACCGGCAGCGCCGGGGTGCGCAAGGCCGACGAGCAGGGCCGCTTCCCGATCAACGTGCTGGTGATCGGCACCGACTCGCGCTCGTCGGAGGAGAACTGCAAGCTGGGCGGCGCCTGTGACAACGCCGTCGGCAACGCGGACGTCCAGCTGCTGGTGCACGTGTCGGCCGACCGCTCGAACATCACCGCGATGAGCATCCCGCGCGACACGATGACCGACATGCCCGGCTGCAAGGACGCCACGACCGGCGCGACCAGCGAGGCCCACTACGGCCAGATCAACTCCAGCCTCAGCTACGGCCCGGGCTGCTCGGTGGCGGCCGTGCACCAGCTCACCGGCGTCACGATCGACCACTTCGTCATGGTCGACTTCGCCGGGGTCATCGCGATGTCCGACGCCACCGGCGGTGTGCAGGTGTGCGTCAGCGCCGACATCTACGACACGTACTCGCACCTGAAGCTCTCCGAGGGCAAGCACACGCTCAAGGGTGAGGGCGCCCTGCAGTTCGTGCGCACGCGGCACGGTTTCGGCGACGGCAGCGATCTGGGACGCACGTACGGCCAGCACGCGTTCCTCTCGGCGGCCATCCAGTCGCTCAAGGACAAGGGCACCCTGCTGAACCCGACCAAGCTCTACGGCGTGGCCGACGCCGCGACCAAGGCCCTGACCGTGGACGAGGGCCTGAACAGCATCCCCAAGCTCGTCGACCTCGCCACCGAGTTCAACAAGGTCGACACCGACCGCATCACCTTCACCACGATGCAGACCGCGGCCGACCCGAACAACTCCAACCGCGTGGTGCCGGCCGAGGCCGCGCAGAAGCTGTTCTCCACGATCGCCGCCGACGAGTCACTGTCGAAGGACCCGGCCACCGCGACGGCCACCCCGTCCGCGGCCGCGACCACCGCGTCCGCCGGCGTGGCCACCGACTTCACGGTGAAGGTCCAGAACCACGGCGGCGTGGACGGCCGGGCCGGCTCGATCACCCAGGTCCTGACCGAGGCGGGCTACGACCGGGCGGTGACCGACGCGTCCGCCGGTGACCTGGAGACCCGCACCGCCGTGCTCTACGCCCAGGGCCAGGTCGACCAGGCGCGGCAGCTGGCCGCCGACCTGAAGATCCCCTCCTCGCTGCTGCGGCAGAGCACCGACGTCGACGACGTCACGCTGGCGATCGGCAAGGACTGGTCCGAGGGCGACACCTACCCCCGGACCACCGCCAAGACCCGCAAGGAGGCGCTGGCCGACTCGCACGCCTCCACGGCCAAGAACTCCGGGTGCGTGCCGGTGAGCACCTACAGGACGGTGAAGTACAACGGTGTGCCGATGACCCCCAGCCAGGCGTACGCGGCGGCGACGACCAAGAAGGACTCGGACTCCGACTAGGCGTCGGTTAGGCTGGCCACGTCGCTGGTTCTCCCTGCCATCCAGGCAGGGCGCCGTAAGAGGGAACCCGGTGTGAATCCGGGACTGCCCCGCAGCGGTGAGTGGGAACGACCGCCGTCATCAGCACTGGGCGCCCGTGGGCACCTGGGAAGCGACGGCCAGTAGGTGCGTTCGTCAGAGCGCGGGCCCACGAGTCCGAAGACCTGCCAGTGATGCCGTGGGCCCACCGTGCCCTCGGGTTTCCGGTGACCCCGTGGGACGGTCGGCGAGACGGCGATCCGCCGTGCGTGCGCCCCCTCCTGCCCGGTCACCGGTGAAGACCGAGCTCGCGAGGAGAGAGCACGTGACCAGCAGCAGTTTCCGTGGCAGTCCCCTGCCCGCAACCCTTCTCGGCCATCCCCGGATCGGTCGCAACCGCGCGACGAAGAAGGCGATCGAGGCCTACTGGCGCGGCGAGCTGAGCGCCGAGAACCTTCGTCGCACCGTCGTCGACGAGCGCCGCGCGGTGTTCGAGACCCTGAAGTCGGCCGGGCTCACCGAGGTTCCCAGCAACGACTTCTCGCTCTACGACCAGGTGCTCGACACCCTCGTCATGGTCGGCGCCGTGCCCGCCCGGCACCGCGATCTGGGCCTGGACGACCTGGACACCTACTTCGCCATGGCCCGGGGCACCGCCGACGTGGCGCCGCTCGAGATGACCAAGTGGTTCGACACCAACTACCACTACCTGGTGCCCGAACTCGGCCCGGACACCGAGTTCACCCTCGATGCGGCCAAACCGCTGCAGGAGTACCGCCAGGCCCGCACGCTCGGGCTGGACGCGCGGCCGGTGCTCGTCGGGCCGCTCACGTTCCTGCGCCTGGCCAAGGCCGCGCCCGGGGTGGCCGGGGGCTTCGACCCGGTCTCGCTCGTCGACCGTCTGCTGCCCGTGTACGAGCAGGCCCTGGCCGAGCTGGCCGCCGCCGGGGTGAACTGGGTGCAGCTCGACGAACCGGTTCTGGTGCAGGACCAGCCGCCGGCGGTGCTGGCGGCCGCCCGCACCGCGTTGCAGCGTCTCGGGGAGGCCACGAACCGCCCCAAGATCCTGGTGGCCACCTACTTCGGGCTGGTGCGCGAGGCCCTGCCGATCCTGCGCGAGGCGCCCGTCGAGGGCATCGCCCTCGACCTGTCCGGGGACTGGGCCGAGGCGAACCTGCACGAACTCGCCGCCGTGGGTGGGCTTCCCGGCAAGCGGCTGGTCGCCGGGGTGATCGACGGCCGCAACGTCTGGGCCGCCGACCTGCGCGCCCAGCTGGCCCGGCTGGCCACGCTGCACGCCCTGGCCGACGAGATCGTGGTCGCGCCGTCCTGCTCGCTCCTGCACGTGCCGCTCGACGTGAGCCTGGAGACCGGGCTCGACCACGACGTCCGCCGCTGGTTCGCCTTCGCCCGCCAGAAGATCGACGAGGTGGCCACCCTGGCCCGGGGCATCACCGCCGGGACGGCCACCATCGAGGCCGAACTGCGGGACAACGACGAGGTTCTCGCCCACCGGGCGGCCTCACCCATCACCCACGACCCGGCCGTGCGCGAAAGGGTCAGGGCCACGACGGGGGACGACGAACACCGGGCCACGCCCTACGCCGACCGGGCGCCGCGGCAGGCCGAGCGCCTCGGGCTGCCGAACCTGCCGACGACCACGATCGGCTCGTTCCCGCAGACGCCGGCGCTGCGCTCGGCGCGGGCCCGGTTCCGCCGCGGTGACCTCGACCGGGCCTGGTACACCGCGCGGATGCGGGCCGAGGTGGATCACGTCATCCGCCTGCAGGAGACCCTCGGCCTGGACGTGCTCGTGCACGGCGAGCCCGAACGCAACGACATGGTGCAGTATTTCGCCGAGCAGCTCACCGGTTTCGTGACCACGCAGCACGGCTGGGTGCAGTCGTACGGAACCCGCTACGTGCGTCCGCCGGTCGTCGTCGGTGACGTCTCGCGGCCCGCCCCGATGACGGTGGAGTGGACGTCGTACGCCCAGTCGCTCACGCCGAAGCCGGTCAAGGGCATGCTCACCGGCCCGGTGACGATGCTGTGCTGGTCGTTCGTGCGGGACGACCAGCCGCTGGAGCAGACCGCCCGGCAGGTCGCGCTGGCCCTGCGCGACGAGGTGACCGATCTCGAGAACGCCGGTACCGCGGTGATTCAGGTCGACGAGCCCGCGCTGCGCGAGGGGCTGCCGCTACGGGCGGCCGAGCGGCCGGAGTACCTGCGCTGGGCCACGGCCGCGTTCCGGCTGGCGACCGGCGGGGTACGCGACGACACCCAGGTGCACACCCACATGTGCTACGCCGAGTTCGGCGAGATCCTCTCCGCCGTCATCGATCTCGACACCGACGTGATCAGCCTGGAGGGTGCCCGCTCGCACCTGTCGATCGCGGCCGACCTGTCCGGGGCCGGGTATCCCTCGGGGGTCGGGCCGGGTGTCTACGACATCCACTCCCCCCGGGTGCCGGACCGCGCCGAGCTCACCGGGATGCTGCGCCGGGCGCTGGAGCACGTTCCGGCCGGGCGCCTGTGGGTGAACCCGGACTGCGGGCTGAAGACGCGCGACGAGGCGGAGGTGAAGGCGTCGCTGGCCAACCTGGTCGCCGCGGCGGAGAGCCTGCGGTGAGCTGATTCCTGCCCGATCGCGCGTCTGCTCGTGCCCTCAGCCGAGCTTGCCGTCCACTTCCGGCACCAGCGTCTCGAGCAGCCAGGTCTGTGAGAGCACGCTGGGCCGGTCGAGGGCCTGCAGGTAGGGCTTCTCGGGGTCCGGGGACAGCGTGATCACGTGGCCGTCGCGCACGGCGGGCACGGCCAGGAAGTTCTTGTCCTCCAGAACGGGCCGCCGGGCGTTGGTCTCGTCCACCACGACCAGATCGGCGTCGAAGACCTTCAGGTTCCGGGCCGGCACCTCGACCTGGTCGGGCTCGTAGCCCAGATCGGTGTCGGCGGTGCTGGCCAGGTCCTGGAAGGCCGGGTTGGGCCGGAACCCCAGGTCGAGGAAGAACTTCAGCCGGTCGATCGCGAAGATCTGCCCGAACCAGGTGGTCTCGATGCGCTGACCGACCGAGACGATGGCGCCCTTGAACTCCGGGTGGTCCCGCACGGTGGACGCGCGGGTCGCCTCGAGGTCGTCGAGCAGCTTCTGCCCCTGCTGGGGGATCCCGAGCACGCGGGCGACCGTGAGGGTCTGCTCGGCCATGGTCGGGACGTAGAACTCGCCCGCGCCCCTGGGGGCGGCGATGACCGGCGCGATCTTCGACAGGCCCTGGTAGCGCTCGGAATCGTCGTGCAGCCCGGTCTCGACGATCAGGTCGGGCCTGAGCTTGGCGACCTCGGCGACCTGGTCGTAGTCGGCGTCCATCTGCGGGCTGGGGATGAGCGTGGGCCGGGACTCGAGGCGGTCCTCGGCCCAGGGCCCGGTGCCCAGGTTCCCGAGCTCCTCCCAGGCCGTCATCGCGATCGGCGTGACCCCGAGGGCCAGCAGGGCGTCGGCGTCGCCGCGGCCGAGCGCGACGACCCGCCGGGGCTGCTGCTTCACGGTGACGTCGCCGTACCGGCCCTCGAACGTCACCGGGAACTCGGCTTCGGGGGCCGCCGAGACCGCGACCGGGCCGATGGGCGAGGCGTCACCGGGCTGGATCTGGCCGTCGCGGCTGTCCGAGCAGGCGGCCAGCCCGGCGGCCAGCACGACGGCGACGAGCACGGCCGTCGTCCGTTTCGGGCGATTCATGACCAGGAGGGTAGTTCACCCGAGGGCAGCGTCCGACGGGTGCGAGTGCCCGGGCCGGGTGCCCCTGCCCAGGCGAGCGCGAGAACTCGACCAGGGTGACCCAGGTCACATCGCTTCGGGAATCCCTGGCGCCGGTGGCCGGCGTCTTGAGAACCATGCTGCTCGAACTCGGGTACGAGACCACTGCCGTCCACGACACCACCCGCCGCGAGGCGCCGGTGCGCCGCTGGCTCGTCATGGCTGCGACCGGTTGTGCCGCAACAACTGTGCTGACGCTCGCCACCTCCGGCCTGCTGCCCGGCCCGACCCTGACGACGGCCGTGAGCGTCGTCGCGATGGGCCTGCTGGTGCTGGCCTGGCTGGGCCTGGGCCGCGACCTCCAGCACCTGACAACCCGCCGTCTGTACGCGATCACGGCCGCCTGGTCGGTTCCGCTGCTCGCCGCGCGACCGCTGTTCAGCAACGACGTGTGGAGTTACGTCGCGCAGGGCCTGACCGCGGCGCGGGGCCTGGACCCCTACCGCCTCGGCCCGGCGCAGGCGCTGGACCCCTCGTCCGAGGTGGTCGGGCACGTGAGTCACTACTGGCTCGACACCCCGGCGCCCTACGGCCCGGCCTGGATGCTGCTCTCGCGGCTGGCCGGGCTGGTCGCGGGCGAGAACCTGGTGCTGAGCGTGGTGCTGTACCGGCTGCTGGTGGTGGCCGGGGTCGTGCTGATCGCCTGGTCGCTGCCCTTCCTGGCGCGGCGCTCGGGAACCGCTGCGGGAACGGCCCTCTGGCTGGGCCTGGCCAACCCGCTCGTGCTGTGGCACCTCGTCGCCGGCGTGCACAACGACGCGCTGATGCTGGGTCTCATGCTGGCCGGAATGCGCCTGGTGCTCACCGGTCTCGAAACCCGGCCCGCCCACGGCCGTCTGGCCGCCGGGGCCGGGATGATCACGCTCGCCGCCTCGGTCAAGATCGTCGCCGCCGCCGCCCTGCTGGGCCTGTGCCTGGTGGCCGTGCGCCGCTGCGCCCGGCCGGTGCCCGCGATCGCGCTGATGGTCTCGGTGTTCGCGGCCGTCACCGTGATCCTCTCGGCCCTGACCGGTTTCGGCTGGGTGACGGCCCCGTTCACCGCGACCACGTCGGTCTACAGCTGGATGTCGCCCACCACCCTGACCGGCCTGCTCGTGGGCTTCTTCCACTCCGGGCTCACCGCCTCGGCGGTCTCCGCGGCCAACCTGCTCGGCCTGATCATCGCCACACCGGTCGTGATCCGGCTCCTGCTGGGCCTGCGGGACGGGATGGACCCGGTGCGCGGCATCGGCCTGCTGTTCGTCGTCACGCTGCTGGCCAGCCCGGTGGTGCAGCCCTGGTACCTGCTGTGGGCGCTGCTGCCGCTGGCCGCGAGCGCCGCCGGTGACCGGGCCGCGCGTCCGCTGGTGATCTTCAGCGCGGTGACGGCGATGGTGCTGCCGCCGTTCGTGACCGGGGGCGTGAGCCTGGGGATCGGTTACGCCGCAGCGGTGCTCGCGCTGGGGGCGGGGCTGTGGATGCTGCGCCGCACCGGACGGCTGCTGGTGCTGCAGACCGCATGAGGTGGCTCGGGGTTCTCGGGGTGACGCTCGGGCTGTTGCTGACCGGGGGCGGTTCGGCCCGGGCCGAGCCGTCTCCCGGGCCGGTGGTGCTGATCGGCACCGGGAGCCTGCGCTGGGACCAGGTCACGGCCGCCCAGCCGACGCTGAACACGCTGCGGGAGAACGGTTCCAGCGGGTGGATGGTGGTCCGGAGTGTGCGCGCCGTCACCTGCCCGGTGGACGGCTGGCTGGCGATCTCGGCCGGGTCGCGGGCGGCGGACGCGGAGTGCGGGCAGCCGCAGGTGCGGGTGCCGTCCGAGGGCGGGCCGGGGCGGGTGACCGGCTGGCCGCGTTACCTCGACCAGGCCGCCCGCGACGACTACGACGCCCGGCCGGGCCTTCTCGGCGAGACGCTGGCCGCCCACGGGGTGAGCACGGCAGCCGTCGGGCCGGGGGCGGCCGTCGCACTGGCGGACGCGGACGGCCGGGTGCCGCACGTGATGCGCGACGTGCCGGCCGCCGTGGCCACGGATCCGGACGTGCTGGTGGTGGATCTGGCCCCGGAGGGCAGCACTCCGGTCGCGGCGCTCGAGAAGCGGCTCTCGGCAACCCTGAACGCGCTGCCCACGAACGCCACCGTGATGGTGGCGTCCCCGCACGACGCGGGCACCTCGTCCCGGCTCCGGCTCGTGTCGGTGACCGGCGGCAGCTACGGGAATTCGCTGCTGGGCAGCGCCTCGACCCGGCAGGACGCTCTGGTGCAGACCACCGATCTGCTCCCGACGATCCTGGAGCTGGCCGGGGTGCCGGTGCCCGTGAGTGCCGTCGGGGCGCCGATGCGCCCGGTAAACGCCGCACCGCGCACGCTCGCCGACCTCGACGCCGCGTCGGAGGCGATCGGCCCGGTGGTGGTGCCGTTCTTCGCCGGGCTGGTGGGTACCCAGGTGCTGGTCTACGGCCTGGCGTGGTGGCGCGGGCGCCGGGTGCCGTACCGGACGGCGATCGCGTTCGCCTGCGTTCCGGCCGCGACGTTCCTGGCGAACGAGATTGCCTGGTGGCGCTTTCCGGTGCCGAGCCTGGCCCTGTGCCTGGCGGTTCTGGTCTGGGTGCTGCCGATGGCCGTCATCGCCCTGGCCGGGCCCTGGCGGCACACGCTGCTGGGGCCGCCCGGCGTGGTGGCGGCGATGAGTGCGCTGGTGCTGGCCCGGGACGCGCTGAGTGGTTCGCCGCTGGCGCTCTCGAGCCTGCTGGGTCTGCAGCCGGTGATCGGGGGCCGCTTCCACGGTTTCGGCAATCCGGCGTTCGCGGTGTTCGCGACCGCGGCCCTGGTGAGCGCGGTCGCGCTGGCCGACGTGCTGCCGACGAGGCGGGGCCGGGTGCTCGCGGTGGGGGCGGTCGGGATCGCGGCGGTGGTCGTGGACGGTGCTCCCGGTCTGGGCAGTGACTTCGGTGGGCCGCCGGCGCTCGTGCCCGCGTTCGCCGTGCTGGGCCTGCTGGTCGCCGGGGTGCGGGTGACCGGGCGCCGGCTGCTGCTGGTCGGGGTGGGCACGCTCGGGCTGGTGACGGTCGCCGCGGGGGCGGACTGGATGCGGGAACCGGGCAGCCGTACGCACCTGGGCCGGTTCGCGCAGACGGTGATCGACGGCGGGGCGCTGCCGGTGATCACGCGCAAGGCCGAGCTGAACCTGCACATCCTGCTCACGACATACCTGGTGGTGCTGGTGCCGGCCGTGGTGGTGCTCGTGGCGCACCGGCTGGCGCGGGGCCACCGGATGCTGCCGGCCGGGCCGCCGGCGTTGCGGGCCGGGCTGATCGCGTTCGGGGTCCTCGCGGTGATCGGTTCGCTGGTCAACGACTCGGGGGCGACGGTCGCGACCGACGCCTGCCTGCTGATGGCGCCCCTGATGGCCACCACCCACAGCCGGATGTGTGCCACATCACATCCGGATCGCAATCCCTCCGGCACCGTCGCCTCGTCTGGCGGGAGGTGAAACGGCAACCTGGAGCGATGGGCGACGCGGCGCTGCTCCGTCGCGTCAGCCGGGGCGACCGCGCGGCCTTCGACGAGCTGTACCGGCGCACCTCCCCCTGGCTGCTGGTGCGGCTGCGCCGGCGCTGCAGCGACGACGACCTGGTGGCGGAGGTCCTGCAGGACACCTACCTGGCCGTCTGGCGGGCGGCGGGGTCCTTCTCCGGCCGGTCCGACGGCGAGGACACCTCGGCGGGCTGGCTGTGGACGATCGCCTCGCACCGGCTCGTCGACGCCTTCCGGCGGCGCGCGCGGCACGCGGCCGAGACCCCGACCGAGGAGGAGCCGCTGGTCGCCACCGAACCGGCGGCCGAGGACGTGGTGCTCCGGGGCCACGTGTCCGGCGAGATGGAACAGGCGCTGCTCGCGCTGCCGCCGGAACTGCGGCAGGTCCTGTCCCACATGGTGCTCGACGGCCTGACCGCACGAGAGACGTCCGTGATGCTCGGCGTGGCCGAGGGCACGGTGAAGACCCGGGTCCGGCGGGCACGCCTGGCCCTCAGGGAGGCACTGTCATGAACACCCCTCACCCCGACGCCACCCTCATCGATCGCTACACCACGGGCGACCCGACGCTGGACGACGTGAGCGTCTGGTCGCTCGAGGCCCACCTCGAGTCGTGCGAACAGTGCCGGGCCCAGCAGGTTTCCGTCTTCCGGACCACGGGTGACGACATCCTCCAGCGGGTCGCGGCCGCCCTCGACGAGGGCATCGCCACCGGTCCCGGCCCCCAGCCGGTCCCCCGCCTCGCCGCGCGCCGCCGCTGGGCGGTGTGGTCGCTGATGCCCTGGCTGGCCATGACGTTCGGCATCCTGGCGGCCGCGCTCGGCCTGGGCGCGTTCGCCCCCGAGCACCCCTCACCGGTGCTGCTGCTGGCCCCGGTGCTGCCGCTGCTGCCGGTCGCGGGCAGCTGGACCCGGTACAGCGACCCGGCCTGGGAACTGCTCGGCACCTCACCGCGCACCGGGCTGTGGATGCTCCTGCGCCGCAGCGTCGCCGCGCTGCTGCTGGTCATCCCCGTACTCCTGGCCGCGAGCTGGATCGTCGGTCTGGCCCCGGCCCTGTGGCTGCTGCCCTGCCTGGCCCTCACGCTCACCACCCTGGCCCTGAGCGACCGGTTCGGCGTCGTCCGTTCCGCCCTGAGCGTCTGGGCGCTGTGGACCGCGGGCGTCCTGGTCCCCGGCGTCGTGACCGCCGAGGTGCCCACCGTGCTCACCGCGTCCGCCACCCCCGTGTGGGCCGCCGCCACCGTGATCGCCGCCGCCACCGTGGCCGTGCGCGCCCGCGGTTTCGCGCGCCTGTGAACCTCTTTCGAATGACGAAGGGACTCCCCCGCATGCGCACCCTCAGCTCCGCCGAGACCGCCCCGACCCGCTACGCCTGGACCGTCGAGGCGAGCGACCTGAAGGTCCGCGCCGGGCGCACCCTGGCCGTCGACGGCCTGACCCTGCGCCTGGGCACCGGCGTGCACGGGCTGCTCGGCCCCAACGGCGCCGGCAAGACCACCCTGATCCGCGCCCTGGCCACCGTGCTGCCCGTGACCGGCGGTGACCTCACCCTGCTCGGTCACGACGCCGCCCGCGGCAGCCACCTGCGCGACATCCGCCGCGAACTCGGCTACCTGCCGCAGCAGTTCGGTTTCTACCCGAAGTTCACCGTTCGCGAGTTCGTCGAGTACATGGCCTGGCTCAAGGAGATGCCCGACCGCGAGATCCCCGCCGCCGCCCAGCGCGCCATCGAGCGCGTCGGGCTCGCCGACCAGGCCGGCCAGAAGATGAAGGCCCTGTCCGGCGGCATGCTGCGCCGCGCCGGCATCGCCCAGGCCGTCGTGCACGACCCCCGCTTCCTGCTGCTCGACGAACCCACCGTCGGCCTCGACCCGGCCCAGCGCGTCGGATTCCGCACCCTGCTGCGCGAACTCGGCCACGACGCCTGCCTGCTCGTCTCCACCCACCTGGTCGAGGACGTCTCCGCCGCCTGCCACAACGTCGTGCTCATGGCCTCCGGGCAGAAGGTCTGGGAAGGCACCCCCGACGAACTGGCCGCCGCCGGCCAGGACAGCGACCCGGGCGACAGCCCCACCGAACGCGGCTACAGCGCCCTGCTGGGCCGGGCCGGGGGCTGGAACTGATGCGCGCCCTGCGGATCGAACTGCGCCGCTCGGTCACCGCCGGGCTCACTCTGCTCCTGCTCGCCGTCGGCCTGTTCAGCCTCTTCGGCGGCGGCAACTCCAGCAACCCGGCCGGCTGGGCCGCACTCGCCTACACCCTGCGCGACGCCCTGGTCATGATGTGGCCGCTGGCCGTCGGCGCCGGCGCCTGGCAGGCCCGCCGCGAGCAGATGGCCGGCCTCGGCGAACTCACCGGCACCAGCCCCCGGCCACCCGCGCGCCGACTCGTGCCCGTCGCCGTCTGCCTGGCCCTCGGCGTCGTCACCGCGTACCTGCTCAGCCTGCTGGCCGGCACCGTGCGCCTGTACCTGTCCCCCGCCGAGGCCTACCTGACCGGACCCGCCCTCGTCGCCACCGCCGTCGGCGCGCTCTCCCTCGTCGCCGCCACCTGGCTGGGCCTGGCCGCCGGGGCCCTGGCCCCCTCCCGCTTCACCGCGCCGATGGTCACCGTGCTCGCCCTCGCCCTGACCACCCTGCTGCCCGAACTCAGCATGCTCCGCGGCGGCCCCGACGCCGGCCTGCTCCTGCCCGGCCTGCACGCCCCGTTCCAGATGGACTGGGTCGAACTGCCGCTCGTCCTCAGCGGCAAGCAGGCGATCTGGCTGGCCGCGCTCGCCGTCACCGGGTACGGCCTGGCCGTGGCCCGGCGCCGCGGCACGAAACTGCTGGCCGCCGTGCCCGCGCTGGCCACCGCCGTGATCCTGGTGCCGACGCTGCCGGCCGCGAACGCCATGGACGCGCAGGGGCACTACGCCCGCGACGCCGAGGCGATGAGCCCCGTCTGCTCGGACGCCACCGGCGACACCCCCCGGGTGTGCGTCATGCGGGTGCACTCCGGGCTGCTGCCCGAGGTCACCGACCTGGGCCGCCGGATCCTGGAGACCGCCTCGGTGCTCCCGGACGCGCCGACCTCGGCCCGCGAGGTCCCGGCCGGGGAGGGCACCGGCGACCCCCGGGTCGTGCCCATCTCGCTCTACCTCGACGCCCGGGGCCACCTCGACGACCCCGACCAGATGGTCGCGATGTCCCTGGCCGACGTCGCCAGCCCCACCGACTGCGACGTCGACCTGCGCGACCCCGCCGACGAGGGACGCTCGGTGGCCGGGGACCTCGCCACCCGCTGGCTCACCGACCGGGCCGGTGTCGAACCGAACTTCGTGTACTACCAGGAGACGTTCGACCGGGCCTGGGCCGTCTTCTCCGCCCTGCCCGCCGCGACGCAGGAAGAGCGGGTCGCCGCGTTCCGCGCCCAGGGCTGCGACGCCGGGCTGGACACGCTGGTATGAACGGCCTCGCCCTGCACCTGCGGGCCCGGCACACCCCCGCCGCCGCCGGGCTCGCGATCGGCGTCACCGGGCTGGTCTGGCTCGGCTGGAACGCCTTCTCCGACGCCGGCCGGATCGGTGAGAAGGTCGCGAGCGTCACCGTGGCCCTGGCCTGTGCGATCGTCTCGGTGACCCTGGCCCGCTACGACGAGTCCCTCGAGGAGAGCGGTGCCCGGCCCTGGTCACGGGTGCGCGGCCTGCACCTGCTGACCGCCTTCGTGCTCCTGTCGTGCCTGTTCACCGCGTTCGCCGCGACCCCGGTCGACTTCGGGCCGGCCGACTTCCTGGTGCGCGACACCGCCGGGCTGCTCGGCCTGGCCGCCTTCGGCGCCGCTGCCCTGGGCCCCTCGCGCGCCTGGTTCGGGCCCGTCCTGATCAGCGTCGTCGGTGCCGTCTGGGGCGGCGCCACCGACAGCCACGTCCTGCAGGTCCTGACCTGGATGACCCAGCCCGCCGACACCACCGCCGCCAGCGTCACCGCCGCCGTTCTCGCCCTTTCGGGAACCGTTGCCCACATGCGCGGACGCGTCTTCGCGCAAACGCGGGAGTAATTCTTTCTTCACCGTCCCGAAATACTCACCGGAATACCTTGCCACCAGGGCATTCAACGACCGGCGCGACCAGTGGGACCGATCAAATCAGTTGCGGAGCAATCCGGTTCGTGCGAGCGGCCGCTGACCGCACCGTCCATTGTTTGAATCCACATCAATAGCAACCGACTTGCCGACCGTGAGCCATCCGTTAACGTGATCGGGCGATCGGGAGTTCATGCCGGCCACGGTGGGGAAACACGGGACGTGGCCCGGCCCGGCACCATGGGGGTTGCTTGATGACGAACGATGCCCGGCGGTACGCGATTCTCGGGCCACTGGACGTACGACTCGGCTCACGCCGCCTGGACGTACCCGCCGGACGGCAGAGAACCCTGCTGGCCACCCTGCTGCTCAACCCCAACCGGGTGGTCTCGGTCGACGAGATCGTCGACCGGGTCTGGGGCGAGCGGCCACCCCAGCGGCCCCGCGCCGCCCTGCACACCTACGTCACCCGGCTGCGGCACTCACTGGAACCACTGCCTCCGGTCGAGACCACCGCGGGCGGCTACCTCATCGAGACCGACGCGCACGAGTTGGATCTGCTGCGCTTCCGCGAACTCTCGGCCGAGGCCGAACGCGCCGACCGGCGCCACGACCTGGACACCGAGGCCCACCTGCTCGAGGCCGCCCTCGACCTGTGGCACGGCCCGCTCCTGCCCGACATCACCTCCGACTCCCTGCGCCGCGACGTCCTGCCCACCCTGCACGAAGAACGCCTGCAGGTCGTCGAGCGCCGCAACGAGGTCGCCATCGAGCTCGGGCACCACGACGACGTGGTCGCCGAGCTGAAGTCCCTCACCCACCGGCACCGCTACCGCGAAAAGCTCTGGCATCAACTCATGCTCGCCCTCTACCGGGGCGGGCGCACCGTCGAGGCCCTGCAGACCTACGGGCGGCTCACGAACCACCTGCGCGCCGAGTTCGGCGTCGACCCGGGCGACGACCTGCAGCGACTGCACCTGGCCATCCTGCGCAGCGAACCACGGTGATCACTCGGTGCGGGAGAAGCGGTGCGCGGCCACCGCCAGCACCACCACCACGAACCCCGCCACCAGTCCGAGCTCCAGCGGCACCGGCGGCACCCACCCGGCCCAGGAGACCGGCTCGGCGAGCCCGGCGTCGTCCACGAAAACGCCCACGGTGCGCCGCATCGCGTCGATCACGTAGGTCAGCGGGTTGACCAGGGCCAGGGCCGCCATCCAGGCCGGCATCGCGGCCAGCGGGAACATCGCGCCGGACAGGAACAGCAGCGGCGTCACGATCACCCCGAGCACGGTGTTGAACGTGGTCAGGCGCCGGATCGTGACGGCCACCACCGCACCGGTCACGGTCATCGCCATCGACGCCAGCAGCAGCTCCGCGAACAGGAGAACGAAGAGATCGGGCCGGTAGGGAACCCCGACCAGACCGGCCGCCGCCAGCACCACCGCGCCCTGCACGGCCGCGACCGTGGCGCCGCCCAGGCACTTGCCGACCAGCACCGTGCTGCGGCGCACCGGGGCCACGAGCATCTCGCGCAGGAAACCACTCTGGCGGTCCCAGACGATCGAGGCCCCGACCGAGATCGCCGGTGCCTGCGACGCCATCACCAGCACCCCCGGGAAGAGGAACACCAGGTAGGCCTCACCCGTGGCGCTGTCACCACCGACCGAGGCCAGCAACCGCGACAGCCCGACCCCGAGCACGAGCAGGAACAGGAACGGCTGCAGCAGCGACATCACCGCCCGGGTGCGGTCGCGGGCCAGGTGGATCATCTCGCGGGTCCAGATCATCCGGGCCGCGCGCAGTTCGTGACGCAGGCCCCCGTTCTCCCTTTCGCCGAGCAGGGTCATGGAAATCATGTCCTAACGGATACGCCGGCCGGTGTGGTGCATGAACACGTCGTCCAGGCTGGGCCGGGTCACGGACACCTCGAACACCGGCACGTCGAGCCCGGCGCACAGACGGGGCACGAGGCGGGCGCCGTCCTTCGCCCGGATCCGCAACCCGGCCCGCCGTTCTCCGGCGAGTTCAGCGTCCAGACCGAACTTCTCACGAACGGCCCGGACGGCCGACCCGTCGTCCCCGGTGCGCAGCTGCACGAGATCCGCCCCGATCACGGCCTTCAGCGCGTCCGGAGTGCCCTGGGCCACGATGCGGCCGTCGTCGATGATCGCGATGCGGTCGCACTGCTCGGCCTCGTCGAGGTAGTGCGTGGTGAGAAACAGCGTGGTGCCCTCACTCTCACGCACCCGGCGCAGGTGTTCCCACACGCCGTTACGGGTCTGCGGGTCGAGGCCGACCGTGGGCTCGTCGAGGAACAGCACCCGGGGCCGGTGCAGCAGGCCCCGGGCGATCTCCAGGCGGCGCCGCATGCCGCCCGAGAAGGTGCCGGCCACGTCATGCTCGCGCTCGAGGAGGCCGACCAGCTGAAGCATCTGGGTGATCCGCTGCTTCACCTGGGCGCGGGGCACCGCGTACAGGTCGGCGTGGAATCTCAGGTTCTCCGCCGCCGTCAGCTCACCGTCGAGCGTGCTCTCCTGAAAGACCAGACCCAAGAGCTTACGGACGCGTGTGGGCACCTTCTGCACGTCCAGCCCGGCGATCTCGATGCGGCCCGCGGTGGGGCGCACCAGCGTGGTCAGCATCGAGATCGTGGTGGACTTGCCCGCGCCGTTCGGGCCGAGGAACCCGAAGGTCTCCCCCGGCCCGACGGCGAGGTCGATGCCCCGCACCGCGTGCGTGGTGCCGTAGGACTTGTGCAGGTCCTCGACGAGGATGGCCGGCGCACTCATCAGCGCACCCGGATCTTGTCCTGCCAGTCGTCCGGCACGACGAACCCGAAACTCCAGCGGTGACGGTCGGTCGGGTTGACGATGCAGTGCCAGAACAACCGGTCCGGGTCCTGCTCGGCCTTGAAGAACCGCACGATGCGCGGCTTCTCGTGCAGGGTCACGATCTGGCCGGTCTGCGGGTTCTGGTAGCGGAAGAACGAGGTGTCGTGCTCGTTCTCGAACGGCTCGTCGAGATCGACCACGTACATCCGCCAGCCCGGCTGGGTCTCGTTGGTGTGCCACAGGCGGTAGCTGTGCGGCGGGTACCACATGCTGCCGGAGAACCGGATCTCGGAGTCGAACAGGTTCTCCAGCGCGCCGATCGTGCGGGTCTTGGCGTCGAAGTACTCGTCGTAGCCCGGGTACTCGGTGTGGTCGTCGAGGTTGACCAGGTGGAAGTCGCGGCGCAGGGTGTGCTGGTTGCCCTGTGGGTCGAGGTAGCCCTCCTCCATCATCGTGCGGTGCCACTCCTGGTACTCCGGGCCGGCCGGGGAGCGGTTGGTGGAGGCGGCGTCGTCGGGACGGTAGCTGCGGTCGAACTCGGCCAGGTCGACCGTGGGCGGGCGCACCTTCAGGCGGGGCAGCTCGTCGATGACGGCCTCGAAGCCGGGGATGTCCTCCAGGCTGTACTCGTGGTGGAGGAAGGTGGTGTTCCTCGGCTGCGGCGATGTCGTGACGGGCGCTTCGGGCGCTTGAGCCGCGGGCCGGTAGAACGTCGACGCCTCGCGGAAATCGTTGGCGGTGAAGTCGAACCCGTGCCGGTGGCCCAGGCGCACCACCTCCTCGATACCGGTGACGGCCTTGAGCTGCTGCGCCACCGAGGGGGTTCCGTTCAGAACCTTCAGGAAGGCCTCGGATGCTTGGACGGACATGAGGTTTCTCCTTATCGGTTGTCAGTACCAGGTGAATCGAGCAGGAGCACCGACGGCACCTGACCGGGGCGGGCCAGACGCAGGAAGTGCATCCCGAAACCGGACAGACCGAGCATGAGCCCGGGGAAGAACCCGGCCGTGCCCTCGGAGGTGCCGGCCAGGGCCTCGTCGACGTTGCGCCACTGGCTCTGCACCTGCACGTTGGCCTCGAGCTGGAACGCGGGCTCGTCGTTCAGCAGGGCGAATCGCAGCAGCAGCTCGGCGTTTCCGGAACGGCCGTGGCACAACGTGTCGTTGCGCAGTTGCGGGAAGTTGCGCATGGTCGCGGCCAGGCCCTGATGAGCCTCGCGCAGCAGGGGTTCGTCGTCGCGACCGAGCAGGTCCCAGGCCGAGATACGGCTCAGGCCGATGCCCGCGGCGCCGTTGCACCAGGCGTTCGCGTAGTGGCGGCCGTTCTTCTCCAGCCCGCCGCCGCTGCGCCGCAGGTCGTACCAGTCCTGCTCGTCGCCGTCGTAACGGGTTGCCTCGTAGGCGAACGCCTGCTTGCCGGCCGCGATCCAGCGCTCCTCACCGAGGGTGCGGCCGAGCAGGATCAGGGCCCAGCCCATGCCTCCGGCGCCGTGCGAGAATCCGGTCAGGCTCGCCGAGGCCTCGTCCGGGTCGGTCAGAGGCCAGCTGAGCACGCCGCCGTCACCGGGGATGGCGGCGTCCAGCAGGCGCTCCCCACACCGACGGGCCAGGTCGTGCTGACCGAGGCCCAGCAGCACCGGCACCAGACCGGCGCAGCCGCCGAGGATGTCGAACCGCCGGTCGCGCTCGATCAGCGGCTCCAGACGGTTCCCGAGCTCGAGGGCCGTGCGGGTCAGGTGCTCGTCGTCCCAGAGCCGGCCGAGGTGGTTCAGCGTGTACATCAGCCCACCGATGCCCTGGAACGCGCCGGGCTGATTCAGGTCGGTGGTGCGCAGGGCGTGTTCCAGACCCCGCCGGGCGGCCGCGCGGAACCGTGGATCGGGCCGGGCCGCGTCGAGATGGGCCAGGAAGAAGGCCATTCCGGCCGAGCCGTGATACAGGTCGCCGTCGACGTCGACCTTGCTCAGCCCGTCCGGGCCGGCGATGTCCCACGAGGCCCAGGGAGCACCGTCGGTGCGCATCTGCTCGAGCAGGTGTTCACCGATGCGGGCGGCGTAGTCGGTGCAGGTGTCCACGAACGCCGGGTTGCTGATCTCGGCCGCGGACAGGCTCGCGGTGATGTAACGCCGCTGCTGCTCGCGGTTGTGGTGGTCCAGGCGGGCGATGCGGCGTGCGGCGAACTCGACCGGGCTGACGTCGAGGGGGCTGTCGAGGGGCTCGGCGTGGTCGTGCACCAGGGCGTGGGCGTCGCCGCGGGCGGTGAAGATGGGCACGTCGAGCTGCCACATCGAGGCCAGTTCGCGGTCGGCGAGCACCCCGCCGGTGTCCCAGGTGCGCGGGAACGTGCGCACGGTGCCGAACAGCCAGTCGACCTCGAGCGGGTCGATCAGGCAGCGCGGGTGCCGGGCCTGGGCGATCAGCTGGGTGTAGATCTGGGTGCCCCAGTTGATGAACCGGATCGGTGCGTCCCGGAACAGGTCCCGCACGATGCCCTGGGTGCGCGCGGGCTCGGCGCCGAACCAGTCGTAGACCTGCCCGAAGCCCTCCAGGATGTCGTCGACGTGGTCCTCGGGCCGGACCAGCTCACCGTCGAGGAACACCCGGTTCGCGGCGTCGGGCTCGACCCGGATGCCGGCCTCGTGCGTCACCGCGGTCTCGAAACTCAGCGCCCTGCCGGTGATCCGGGCGACCGGCACGGGCATGTCGTAGGCCTCGCCCCCGGCGTAGCCGCTGATGCGCATCGTGCCCTCGGCGGGCTGGCCGGCGGTGGGCCACTCGAGCAGGGCGGTCTTGAACACCGAGTCCAGCAGGGTGCCCTCGGGACGGTGCTGGCCGGTCGGGAGCACGCCGAGCACGGTCTCGCAGTCGCACACGTGAGCGTGACCGTCGGCGACGATGATGTTCTCGAGGTGCAGGTCTCCCCCGCCGAGCACGTAGAACGCGGCCAGGTGGGCGCCGAGGTCGCGGTAGACCTGGCGCACCTCGTGCTCGTCGCGGGCGTGGTTGCGGCCGCCGGGAACCATTTCCTCGTAGCCGTACCCGGGGCGCAGGATCACGCGGCGCCCGGCCGAGCCGGTGCCGGCCTCCGCGGCCAGGCGGGTGAGCAGCTCCTGCACGGCGGCCTCGGCACTGATGTCGCGGGGCTTGTAGACGATGGACGACGGGCCGCTGTCGGTCAGCAGGTCGACCATGACCACGGTGCGGGCACCGGCGTGGTGGTCGGACTGGCCGGGACGGACCGCCCTCACCTGCCGGATCGGGCCGGTCAGGGTGGCCAGGACCGGGCGGTCGGCGTCGAGGCGGGTCAGCAGGTCGCGGCCGTTGCGCGCGGCCAGGTGGGTGGCGCGGGCCAGCCAGCGCCCGAGCACCGGGTAGCGCAGGTAGAACTCGTGGTAGGCCTCCTCGTCGCGGAAGGTGTCGCGCAGGAAGTCCAGGTAGTCGGGCGGGTTCTCGCCGTGCCGGCTGAGACAGACCTTGGCCTCGGTCTCCATCGCCCAGGCCAGGGGCAGCTCGAACCGGTCGAGCAGGGTGTCGCGCAGGGTCTCGACCACCTCGTCGGCGAAGTCCAGCGTGGTGCCGGTGACGGCGTCGCGGAGCTCTCGCTCGAGCAGGTCGAGGAACGGGGCGGCCACGATCGCCAGGCGCTGGTAGCGCGGGCGGGCCGGGGGCCGGTAGCCGCTGAGCGCGGCCCGGTAGGTGGGCAACCAGCTCTGGTGCACCTCCTCGAGGTGGGCGACCGGCGCGTCCGCCGTTCGGGCCTCAAAACGACGGTAGAGATCGAGCACCCGGGTGATGCCCTCGCTGTCACGACGGGGCGGGTGGTTACGGTGCAGGGCCTCCTGGGCGAACTTGGCCGCGATGCGGGTGGACGTGCGCTCGGTCCACCAGGACTCGAAAGCATCCGGCCCGGGCGCACTTTCGAGCATTCCGAGACAGCCGTCACGTTCCAGGCGCTCGATCACGGCGGTGCGCTCGGCGAGATTGGCGGCACGGGCCGCGAGACGCAGGCCCCGGTCAGTTCCTGATGTACTGCGGACCGCGGTGGCCGTCATGGTTCTTCCTCTCCTGTCGAGACGTCCGGGACCGGTGGGCCGGCCGGATGACGACCGGCCCACCGGACAACTGGCGGAGTTGCCTGACTGCCCGAGGTGTTACTTGGTCGTACCGTCACAGATGGCGGTGATCGGGCCCCAGCTGCAGCTGGTCTGGCAGGCGTAGATCTCCAGGGAGGAAACCCCCTCGGTGAAGAAGTCGAGCGACTTCTGGTCCGGGGCCTCGACCTCGGCGGGCAGAGCGCCCGCGGTGGCACCGAACCTCACCGGGTCGGCCTCGATGAGGGCGCGGAACTCGCTGTCGACAGCGGCCTGCTGGAGAAGCGTCGTGTTCATGTGTGCCTCCTCGATCGCGAAACGGGTCGTACCACTAACCGCAGGTGCGGCTAGACCTTTTCGGCCGCCAGCCGGAATCCGGACGCGCGCTCGACGGCGCGCAACTCGTCCATGGCGGCGGCCATGCTCTCGCTGGTGCCCTGGAACCGCAGGAGGTGACGCTCGGCCAGGCCGGCGTGGCCGCCCAGCCAGATCTCCTCGAGCCAGCCCTTCATGGTGTGCGGGTGGGTGTCGGGCACCGGGTTCACCCGTGGGGTCACGGTCTCGGCCGGGACGTCGAGGGCCAGGCGCAGGGCGCGGGCCATCTCGCCGTCGGAGGGCAGCATGGACGCGAGAACCAGCAGTTCCTGGACCTCGCGGATGGTGTCGACGCCGGGATAGATCGTCGGGACCTTCGCGCTCTTCATCATGCTCTCCTTCCGGGCCGTTCCCTTCCTGCTGACGTGAATGAACCTACGCAGGGCGGCTTTCAGGACGCTTTCACTGTTCTTTCACTGGCGTGCACCCGGTGGGGTAGTCTCGGGCACAGCATCGCGCGCCGGTGGCAGTCCGTGTCAGGCGTGGAGGTGCCGGAGCCAGAAGGAGGTCGACGTCGATGGCGTCACTCCCTTCGCCCTCCCTCCGTGTCTGAGGGCGGCGAGAAGACCAGGCTGGTGGCCTGGGGTCAGGAACTACGCCGGGTGCACGCCCGGCTGCGTGAGGCTCTGAGCGTCACGCTGTCCACCTCGGATCCCCGTGACCTGCTGCTGTTCTGTCACGGGTTCTGCTCGGCGCTCGACGGGCATCATCGCGGCGAGGACCGCACCCTGTTCCCGGCGATCGCGGCGGCGCACCCCGAACTGCAAGACACCCTGCGCAATCTCGAGCAGGACCACTCGATGATCGCGCACCTGCTGTCCGGCCTGCAGAGCGCGGTCGACCGTTCGGCCTCACCGGAACAGCTGCGGCGGCACCTGCGGAGCGTGGCCCCGATCATGGAGAACCACTTCCGCTACGAGGAGCGGGCTCTGCTCACCGTGCTGGAGGGCCTGACGCTGGACGCGTCCGGGACGCAGGTCCTGGGTCCCCTGTGACCGACGGCCCGGTCCTAGGATGGCGTCCATGCAGGAGAACCTCTGGCTGCGCCGGATCGAGGACAACCCCGGTCACTCGCAGTGGTACATCGACCGGTTCCGCGCGATGGCGGCCCAGGGGGCCGACCTGAACGGCGAGGCGCGCATGGTGGACGCGATGGTCCCCCGGGGGTCGCGGATCCTGGACGCGGGGTGTGGTCCGGGACGTCTGGGTGGGCATCTCGCCTCGCTCGGCCACGAGGTCACCGGGGTCGACATCGACCCCGCGCTCATCGCGGCGGCCGAGCAGGACTTCCCGGGCCCGGCCTGGCGGGTGGGTGACCTGTCGCAGCTCTCGCTGCCGGGTGCGGGCTTCGACGTGATCGTCTGCGCCGGCAATGTGATGACGTTCTGCGCGCCCTCCACGCGGGGCGAGATCCTGCGCCGTTTCCGGCAGCACCTGGCACCGGGAGGCCGGGCCGTGGTCGGTTTCGGCGCCGGGCGCGGTTACGAGTTCGACGACTTCCTCGGTGACGCGAACCGGGCCGACCTGGTGGCCGACCTGCTGCTGAGCACCTGGGACCTGCGGCCTTTCACGCCCGACGCGGACTTCGTCGTGGCGGTGCTGAGCGCAGCCTGAGACTCGGGCCGGGCGCAGCACCGCGTCGTCGCAGGGCTCAGTCGCTCTTGAACACCTCGTTGCAGAGGTACTTCGTGCCGGTGTCGGGGCCGGTCCAGATCCAGGTGACGACCTTGGCGACGTTGTTGTGGTTGACCGCGTTCTCGTAGACCAGCGGCGACGAGCTCTTCTTGGTGAGCGACAGGTTCGGGCCGCTCGAGCCGTCCCGGTAGATGATCCAGATCTTCGACTCGGAGACCCGGATGGCCTTCTCGGCCTCCACCGTGAAACCGGTCTGCGAGCGGCCGTTCTGGTCGGAGTAGGTGGCCTCGACCCACAGGCTGTTGTTGGGGTTCTCGTTGCAGCTGGTGCCCTTGACGTAGGTGTAGGCCGCCTCAGCCGGAGCGGCGAAGGCGAGCACCGCGGTCGACGCGGCGAGCGCACCCACGGCCAACGATCTGAATCGCACGTGATACCCCTTTGAACCTGGTCCGGCTTGTCCGTTTCGTGACCGTAACGCTAGGTACCGGTGCCGTCACGGTCAATGTGGGCGATGTCTCACCCGTTCGTCCGGAGTCCGGCCGAAGTCCGTTGCCCGGAGGGGCTTCTCGGTTCAGCGGCGGGGATCGACGTGGATCTTCGGGCCGGCGGTCGCGTCGGCGGGGCGGCGGCCCGCCAGGATCCCGGCGACGCCGTCGAGACCGACCGTGGCCGCGACCAGGGGGCGGGCGTCGAGGGTGCCGTCGGCCATCAGGCCGGCGGCCCCGGCCAGGGCGCCGGAGCCGGACAGGACGCCCACGGCGGAGACGTCTTTCAGCACCAGGGCGCGGGTGTCGAGCAGGCTCGGGGTCGTGGACAGGCCGATGAACACCAGGCGGCCGCCCGGGACGACCAGGTCGGCGGCGGCCGCGGGCACGGTGTGGTCGTTGGACGCGTCGATCACGGCGTCGAAGGGGCCGGCACCCAGGTCGGGTCCGGTCCAGACGTGCTGGAAACCGAGGTCCACGGCGAACTTCAGGGATTCGGGGGTGCGGCCGAGCAGACTGACGGTGGCCCCGGCGGCCCGCGCGATCATCGCCGACAGCAGGCCGATCGCACCCGGGCCGACGACGAGCAGCCGGGTGCCGGGCCCGGCCGCCGCGGCCCGGACCGCCCGCAGAGCGTTCGCCGAGGGCTCGATCAGGGCGCCGGCCACCTCGTCCACCGTTGGAGGCAGTTCGACCAGGGCGGACGCGGGCACGGGGAGTTTCTCGGCGAGCGCACCGGGCCAGCCGCGGCGGATGCCGATCTCGTGGCGGTCGGCGCACAGGTGCTGGCGGCCGGTCGAGCACAGGGGGCAGGTGCCGCATCCGAGCATGGTGTCGCCGGAGACCCGTTTGCCGAGCCAGGTTTCGTCGACACCGGGGCCTGTCTGGCTGACGCGGCCGCACCATTCGTGGCCGATGCGGATGGGGAAGGACGCGTGGCCGGTGGCGAGGTAGGACATGTGGCCGGAGAAGAACTCGGCGTCGGTGCCGCAGACACCGGCGCGCTCGACGTCGACGACGACCTGGCCGGGGGCGGCGACCGGGTCGGGGACCTCCTGGACCTCGGCCTGGCCGGGAGCGGTGATGACGAACGCTTTCACAGTCGTACCAGGACCTTTCCGGGGGTGCCGTCGCCCCGGGCGAGGTCGGCGAAGGCCTGCGGGGCCTCGTCGAGCGCGACGATGCGGCTGATCAGGGCGGCCGAGACGGCCGGGTCGGAGGCGACCAGGTCGACGGCGGCACGGAAGTCGTCGTCGGAGTAGGTGAAGCTGCCGACGAGGGAGCGCTCCATGGTGCTGATGGCGTAGGCGTCGATCTGGACGGCCGGTTTCCCCATGCCGACGAGGCTGACGGTGCCGCCGACGCGGGTGGAGGTGAGGGCGTCGGCGAGGCTGGCGTCGATGCCGACGGCGTCCACGGCGATGTCGGCGAGGCGCCCGAAGCGGGCCTCGACGCGTTCGGCGAGGGGGCCGGTGGCGGGGTCGATGGCGACGGCACCGAGGTGCTCGGTGAGTTCGCGGCGGGCCGGGTCGATCTCGCTCACCAGGACATGCTGCACCCCGGCGCGGCGCAGGGCGAGCACCACGGACTGGCCGATCGGGCCGCCGCCGACGACCAGGGCGGTGCTCGCCCCCTCGGCGCCGGCGCGGCCGACGGCGTGAACGGCGACGGCGAGCGGTTCGACGAGGGCGCCGTGCTCGACGGGCAGGCCCTCCGGCAGGGGCACGAGGTTGGCGGCGGGCACGAGCATCCGCTCGGCGAAGGCGGCGTCGATGTCGGGGCGGACGCCGAGGACGTACTTGCCGGGGTCGTGGTGCTCGCCCCGGATCCAGCCGGGGGTGCCGGGGCGCACGACGGGGTTGAGCGTGACGAGTTGCCCGGGGCGGACGCCCTCGGTGCCGGGGCCGGTGGCGCGGACGTGGCCGACGGTTTCGTGGCCCATCACCTGGCCGGGCTGCCGGCGGCCGTTGGCTCCGGTGTATCCGTGCAGGTCGGAGCCGCAGATGCCGGTGTAGGCGAGGTCGAGCACGACCTCGCCGGGCCCGGGCTGCGGGTCGGGACGCTCGGTGACGCTCAGGTGGTGGAAGTCCTCGAGAACCAGGGCGCGCATGACACTCCTCGGGCCGGGGTGAATACCCTTATACGTCACCATTCGATTCAAGTTCCAGGGGTTGGTCGTGCGCGGGGCGAGCTGGCAGCGGCTGACCTATGAGATCGGGCTGGCGCTGTTCTGCGGTCTGGGCACCGCGGTGGTGCATCTGGAGCTGACCTACGACCCGCCGCAGGACTCGATGGCCTCGGCGATCGGGTTCGCGGTGCTGGGGTTCTTCGCCTCGGTGGCGCTCGTGCCGTTGCGGTTGGTGCGGCCGCTGAGCGCGCTGATGATCTGTGGCCTGCTGTCGGTCGCGATGGGCGGGTTCAGTCTCACGCTGGTGCCGTTGAGCGCGTCGGTGGGCTACCGGGCGTGGCGGTCGGTGCCGATCGTGCTGGCCTATCTGACGGTGCTGGTCGGGTGCGTCGGCGGGATCTACCGGGTGACGGGTTTCCCGCTGCTGACGTCGTTCCTGCTGGGCCTGATGGAGTTCAGCGCGTTCGTGCTGCTGCCGGGGGCGGTCGCGGCGATGGTCGCGCAGCGGCGTCTGCTGGTGATGACCATGCACCAGCGCAACCTGGAGCTGCACGCCGAGCGCAGGCTGGCGGTGGGTCAGGCGCAGACCCGCGAGCGCAACCGGATCGCGGCCGAGCTGCACGACTCGCTGGGGCACCGGCTGACGCTGATCTCGCTGTACGCGGGTGGTCTGGCGCAGGCTCCGGCGGTGGCCGGGGACGCGCCCGCCCCGGAGCGGCAGCAGGCGCTGGGGCTGTTGCGGGACACCTCGGCGCAGGCGATGGGTGAGCTGCGGCAGATCCTGCGGATCCTGCACCAGGACGGTGCGGACCCCGAGGGCGGACGTTCGCTGGCGCAGGTGGAGGACACGGTCGCCTCGGCGCGGGGCACGGGGACGCGGGTGGATCTGGTGCGGGTCGGCGAGGCCCGTCCGCTGCCGTTGCTGGCCGAGCACGCGGCGTATCGGGTCGTGCAGGAAGGGATCACGAACGCGCTCAAGCACGCCGGGGGTGCGCCGATCCGGGTGGAGGTCCGGTACGAGGACGACGCGTTGTTCGTCGAGGTGCGCAACGGGCCGGGCCGTGCCTACGAGGGGCAGAGCACGGGTCAGGGCCTGGCGGGGCTGGCCGAGCGGGTGCGTCTGGCCGGTGGGGTGCTGTCGTCGGGGCCGCTGATCTCCGAACCTTCCGCCGGGGGCGGCTTCCGGGTGGGCGCGGTGCTGCCGTACGAGGGTGAGGTGCCCGAGGCGGCGCCCGAGCCGGAGGGCGACTTCCCGGGTGAGCTGCGACGCAGCACCCGCCGTCAGCAGATCGGGGCGGTGGCGGTGGTGACGTCGATCGTGCTGAGCCTGGGCTCGTGCGTGGGGTCGATCGTGGTCCCGATCCCGCCGGACACGGTGTCGCAGAACGAGTTCGACCGGTTCGCGGTCGGCGCGCCCGAGTCCGACGTGCGGGACATGACGCCGCGCTCGTCGTGGTGGACGGAGGACGACGTGGGCGACGGGAAGGTCTGCGAGTACTACATGGCGAGCCCGTCGGTGGAGCCCCGCAGCGCCGAGGCGGTCGAGGTGCACTTCGTGTTCTGTTTCCGCGACGGGGTTCTCGTCGAGAAGCGTGCCGACGACATCACCGAGTAGGCGGTTGCCGGCGGGTGACCTCGTGGTCACCCTCGCGGTCGCGGAACTGCCGGGGTGAGTGACCGGTCACCCGGCGGAAGGCCGTGCTGAACGAGCTCTCGGACTCGTAACCGATGAGCGCGGCGAGTTCGCCGATGGTGTGGGTACCGTGCCGGAGGGCGTCGCGGGCCAGGAGCATCCGCCACTGGATCACGTATTCCAGCGGTGTGGTGCCGACCTGACGCCGGAACGCCTCGACGAACGACGTGCGGGACCGGTGGCCGACCGCGGCCAGCTCGCCGAGGGTCCAGCGGTGGGAGACGTCGGCGTGCACCGCGCGCAGGGCGGCGCCGACGCCGTCGTCGTTGAGCGCGGCCAGCCATCCCGCCGGCCGCCCCGGGCGCGGCCCGGTGACGAGACCGGCCGCGTCGCCGGCCGGGTCGGGGCCGGACCGGCGGCGCGGGCGGGTGTTTTCGGCGTGGGCCCGCAGCATGTGCACGAGCAGGATCTGGGCCAGGTGCTGCTGCACCAGGGGGCCGCTGACGGTGGCGGCCCGGGCCTCGGCGAGCATCAGTGCGGTGATGTGGGTGAGGATCTCTCCCCCGGGGTCGTCGGCCCGCACGACCGTCAGCGGCGGCAGATGGTCGAGCAGCAGGGGCGAGTTCGCCTCGTCGAACGAGAAGAGCCCCTGGAAGAGGTGGGTGTCCTCGTCGGCCTCGGACCCGATGCGCACGGTGCCGGTCGCGGGCTCGCGCCGGTCCCACAGTTGCTGTGCCGTCATCGGTTCGGCGCCGAGACCGGTGGCCAGCAGGTAGGGCGGAGGGTTGCCCAGGAGGTAGAAGTCACCGGCGCTCAGCCGGACCGGGTCGTGATCGTCGCCGTCGAGAACGAGCCAGCACGCGCCGTGCACGACGCCGCCGACCTTGACGTGCGGAAACGGCTCGAAGCGCGCGGCCCAGGGGCCGGCGGTGCGGACGGCCGGGTCGATCACGGTGCGGGGCCGGAGGAGGCGGATGACGTCCGTCAGCGGATCCCCGGTCGATGCGTAAAGCTTTCCGGCCTGCACATCATGGATCGTACAGGCGGGCGCCGGTCCGGCGCCCGCCCGCTTCGGGGTCACGACTGGTTGCGCACCAGGGTCAGGTTGCCGAGGTGGGTGGCCACCTCACGGACGAGACGGAAGCCGGCCTTCTCGGCCTCCCGGGCGAGTTCGGAGGTCGTGTGCCCGGCGCTGATCCCCCGCTGGGCCAGCTGCACGGCGTCGTACGGGGTGGACAGCTGCTCCTGCAGGATGAGCAGGCCGTCGTCGGTCAGCACCCGGCGCAGGGCGGCGAGGGTGCCTTCGCGGGTGTCGTCGGGGAAGAAGCACTGGGCCCAGTACGCGACGCGGAAGGCGTTGTCGTCGGCCAGGTCCCGGGCGTCGGCGCAGCGGATCTCGACCCGGTCGGCGAGGCCGAGGTCGTCACGGCGGCGTTCGGCCTCGGCGGCGACCTCGGGCACGATCTCGACGCCGACGAGCTTCAGCTTCGGGTAGAGCTGGGCCGTGGTCAGCAGGGCACCGCCGACGCCGCTGCCGAGGTCGAGCATCGGGCCACCACCCCGCAGCAGCTCGGCGACCTCGGGGAGCGCGTCGTAGACGGATCGGTAGAGCGCCTGCGTCACCGGGTCGGCCCGCACCCCGGCGTCGCGGGCGACGACGAGGGCCGCTTCCCCGTCGACGGGCCGGGGCGCGTCCCGGTCGAGCGTGGCCAGGGCCTGCAGGTCCTGGCGCACCGAGGCCAGCACGACGTCCAGCCCCACCCCCGAGGGGCCGCTCAGCAAGGCCGCGAACGGGGGTGTCAGTTGCAGGCCGGCCTCGGTCCGCGTGATCACGCCGGCCTCGGCCAGCACGTCGGTGACCACCCGCACCCGGTTCGCCGACCAGCCCGGGCCGACCAGCGCGTCCACCGTGACCGGCTCCCGAAGCGCTTCGAGCCAGCCCAGACGGTGCGCGGCCTCGACCACGGCCAGGGTCTGCGCGCCGCGGGCCCATTCACGCACCACGCCGCGGGCACCCAGTGCCTGGATCAGTGCGGGCTGCTGTTCGGTCATGTTCGGTCTCCTGTCACCTGGATGCGACGTTCTGAATGCGACGCGACGGGACGCGCGTCGGCACAGGAGGCGGCCGAGCGACGGAAAATGCGCCGATCCGGCTGTGATCCAGGTCTCCCCGCAGCAGTCAGGGCGTTCGGTGCGGGTCGGCCGCGCGGGCCTCGACGTCCGCGTCGCTGCAGAACCCGTGCAGGCGGCGCTTGAGGCACAGCAGGCCGAGCAGGTGACCGGTGTCGTCGACCACCGCGAGGCGGCGTGCGCCCCGGCGCACGAGCAGCTCGCGGGCCTGGTCGGCGGGGACGTCGGCGGGGATCGTGCGACCCTCGAGCCGGGCCCGGTCGAGGGCCGGGGAGCCGGCGTCACCGGTGAGGTCCTCACGCACGAGAGTGCCCCGCAGGACCCCGTGCTCGGTGAGCAGAAGCATGTGCACGTGGTCACCGAACGCCGCCCGCGCCTGACCGACCGTGATGCCGGCCGGGAGGGTCTTGGGGTGGCGCACCACGAGGTCGCCCACGGTGCCCGTGAGCGAGCGGCGCGTGGTCAGGTGCTCGTTCATGATGCACAGCAGCGTCTCACGGACGCGCCACCCCCGCAGAGGGCGCATGGACCGCGCGAACCCCGGTGAAGCACGATGTCCCCATGAGGCAGAAGAGCGTCGTGGACGACGTGATGCGGGCAGCCCTGGAGCTGTTCGCCGAACAGGGGTACGCCAACACCTCGGTGCAGCAGCTGGTCGAGGCCGCCGGTGTCACCAAAGGCGCCCTGTACCACTACTTCCAGTCCAAGGACGACCTGCTCTTCGCCATCTACGAGCGCATCCTGACCGTCCAGACCGAGCACCTGCACGCCATCGTCGAGAAGAACCTCGGCGTCGAGGAGACGGTGCGCCGGGTCTGTGTCGACGTGGTCGAGACCTCGGTCGACTTCCTGCTCGAGGGCACCGTCTTCTTCCGCAGCCAGCACATGCTCTCGGCACCGCGCCAGCAGGAGGTCACCCGCCGCCGCCGGGCCTACCACGACGTCTTCACCGGTCTGCTCACCCAGGGCCAGGCCGAGGGGCTGTACCGCACCGACGTCCCGGTGACCGTGATGACGGCCCACTTCTTCTCCGACCTGCACTACCTGTCGTCGTGGTACTCCCCGGCCGGCGCGGAGGACAAGACGACACTGGCCCATCAGCTGACGGACATGTTCCTGCGTTCCATCCGGACCGACTGACCGCCCGGCCCTGGATCCGCCTACTTCGGACAAACACATACCGTCCGGTCGGTTTAGGTCGTAACCTGTCGACACCCGACTCGATGAGGTGTCGATGGTGTCGAAGCAAAACCCGCCCCGCCTGCGGATCCAGGCCCTCGGCGTGCGTTTCGGGGGCCTGGACGCCCTCGTCGACGTCGACCTCGAGGTCCACGACGGCGAGGTCGTGGGCCTCATCGGTCCCAACGGCGCCGGCAAGACCACCCTGTTCAACGCCGTGTGCGGCCTCACCCGCCCCCGCACCGGCACGATCGAGATCTCCGGCGCCCCCGCTCCCCGCCGCCCGCACCAGCTCACCGCCGCCGGCGTCGCCCGCACCCTGCAGGGTCTCGGCGTCCTGCCCGGCCTCAGCGTGCGCGAGAACGTCCTGGTCGGCGTGCTCGACCGCCCCGGGCACGCCGAAGCCGCCCTCGAGAGAGCCGGCCTGACCCACCGCGCCGCCGAACCGGTCGGCGCGCTGCCCTATCCCGAGCAGAAACGCGTCGCCCTCGCCCGCGCCCTGGCCACCCGCCCCCACCTGCTCCTGCTCGACGAACCGGCCGGCGGCCTCGGCCCCGACGACGTCCACGACCTCACCACCACCATCCGCGACGTCGCCACCGACGACTGCGCCGTGCTCCTGGTCGAGCACCACGTCGACTTCGTCATGGGCGTGTGCGACCGCGTCGTCGTGCTCGACTTCGGCCGCGTCATCGCCACCGGCCGCCCCGACGACGTGCGCCGCGACCCCGCCGTCGAGCAGGCCTACCTCGGGATCACGGTGAACCGATGAGCGCGGCCCTCGACATACGCTCCGTCACCGCCGGATACGGCGCCGAACCGGTGCTGCACGACCTCGACCTGAGCATCCCCGACGGCCAGGTCGTCACCCTCCTGGGAGCCAACGGCGCCGGCAAGACCACCCTGCTGCGCGCCGTCTCCGGCCTCATGCCCACCACCGGCTCCGTGCACCTGCGCGGCCGCGACATCAGCCGGCTCGACCCCGAGCAGCGCGTGCGCCAGGGCCTGGCCCACGTCCCCGAAGGCCGCGGCGTCATCACCGAGCTCACCGTCGACGAGAACCTCCGCCTGGGCGGTCTGTGGCGCCACGACCGCACCACGCTGCGCCAGCACATCGACGCCGAGTACGAACGCTTCGAACCCCTCGCCCGTCGCCGCCACGCCCTGGGCCACCAGCTCTCCGGCGGCGAACGCCAGATGCTCGCCCTCGCCCGCGCCCTCGTGGCCACCCCCGACGTGCTCCTGCTCGACGAGCCCTCGCTCGGCCTCGCCCCCCAGGTCGTTCACACCATCATGCAGACCCTGCGCCAGGAGTGTGACCGCACCGGCCTGACCGTCCTGCTCGCCGAACAGAACGCCGCCAGCGCCCTTTCCGTCGCCGACCGGGGCGTCGTGCTGCACCTCGGCCGGATCCGCACCGACGGCCCCGCCGCCCACATCGCCCAGGACGACGCCCTCCGACACGCCTACCTCGGTTACTGAAAGGGCCTTGAAAGGGCACCGAAAGCAACCGCACGCCATAGACCATCACTGACCCGGCCACCGAAAGGCCACCGCATGGAACGCTTCGTCTTCCTGGTCGCCGCCGGCACCGCCGACGGCGTCGTCTTCGCCCTCTTCGCCCTCTCCCTCGTGCTGATCTGGCGCTCCACCCGCATCATCAACTTCGCCGCCGCCGCCATGGCCGTCGCCGCCTGCTACCTCGCCCTGGCCACCACCACCCTCACCGGCAGCTACTGGATCGGCCTGCTCACCGCCGTCCTCACCGGTGCCGCCCTCGGCGCCGCCGTCGAACGCGGCATCATGCGCACCACCCAGAACCCCCTCGCCGGCGTCATTCTCGCCATCGGAACCGTCATGGTGCTCCAGGCCCTCACCGGCATCCTCGCCGGACCCGAGTACCGCCCCGTCCCCACCCCCTTCGACGACCGCCCCCTTTCCGTCGCCGGCGTCCCCACCCTCTCCCCCTACGACCTCTTCGCCATCACCGTCGCCGTCCTCCTCATGACCACCCTGCGCCTGCTCTTCACCCGCACCTCCCTCGGCCTGCAGATGCGCGCCGCCGCCTTCGCCCCCGAGATGTCCCGCCTGCTCGGCGTTCCCGCCGCCCGCATGCGCACCATCGGCTGGATCCTGGCCACCGCCGTGGGCGCGCTCGCCGTCATGCTCGCCCTGCCCGGCGACCTCGGCCTGCACCCGCACGCCGGTGACGCCCTGTTCGTCAGCGCGTTCGCCGTCGCGGTCATCGGCAGCCTCGACTCCCCCGAGGGCGCCGTGATCGGAGGGCTTCTCGTCGGCGTCCTCATCAGTCTGGTCACCGGCTACCTGGGCGCGGGCGTCGCCCCGCTCGGCGTGCTCGCCCTGCTCATCGCCGTGCTCCTGCTCAGACCGGCCGGGCTCTTCGCCGGGGCGGAGGCGCGACGGGTATGAAGCAGCGCATCCTCCTGTTCACCGTCGCCGGGCTGGTCCTGGCGATCGGCGGCACCTTCCTGCTCGACCCGTACCGCAACTATCTCCTGGCCCTGATCGCCGCCCACCTGTGCGCGATCGCGGGACTCGGCCTGCTCATCGGCCGCACCGGGCAGCTCTCCCTCGGGCACGCCGCCCTGATGGCCTGCGGCGGCTACGGTTACGCGCTCACCGTCAACGCCACCGAGACCAGTGTTCCCGGGCCGCTCCAGCCCGTGCTGGGTCTCGCCGCCGCGGTGATCACCGCCGCCGTCGTCGGCCTGCTCCTGGGCACCGCCGGCGCGCGCCTGCACGGGCCCTACCTGGCCGGGCTCACCCTCGCCGTCGTCATGGCGCTGCCCGCCCTCACGAACGAGATCGGTGGACTCGGCGGTGACCAGGGCCTCATGGTGGCCTTCCGTTCCGTTCCCGAAAGCCTCTCCCGCCTGATCGCTCTCGAGCAGTGGCAGGCCTGGGTCGCACTCACCGTCGCCGCCGTGGTCCTGGCCGTGCTGTCGATGGTGGACGCGGGGCGCACCGGGGTGCGCATGCGGGCCGTTCGGGACGACGAGGTGGCGGCCGCCCTGGCCGGTGTGCATCCCGGGCGCACCAAGGTGCTGGCCTTCGTCGTGTCCGCCGCGTCGGCCGGGGCCGGTGGCGGCGTGCTGTGCTTCGTCGACTCCGGCGTCCGGCCGGGCGGTTACGGCGTGTCCCTGTCGCTGCTCCTGGTCGTCGCCGTCGTCGTCGGGGGCACCGGCCGCCTCGCCGGGGCCGCGATCGGCGCCGCCCTGGTGGTGCTGCTGCCCTGGCTCATCGGCCAGGCCACGTCCGCGGTCGACCTCTCGCCCGAGCTCGCCCGGCGACTCGACGGCAACCTCGCCGTGCTGCTCTTCGGGCTGCTGCTGATCTGGCTCACCCTCGCCGCCCCCGCGGGGCTGGTCAGCCTGCTCCGACGACCCGCCCGAAGGTCCCGCACGAGTCCCACCGAACCATCCGTAACGCCCATCCCCACACTGGAAAAGGACAGACAATGACGTCGCGTTCACGGTCCGCAGTCCGCCGTCCGGCCATCGCGCTCATCACCCTGAGCCTGCTCGGGGCGGGTCTGGCCGCCTGCAGCAAGCCCGCCGACTCGAACGGTGGCGCCCAGACCCAGGACACCCCCGGCATCACCGGGACCTCGGTGAAGATCGGCACCCACACCCCGCTCACCGGCCCCGCGGCGGCCGGGTACTCCCCGATCTCCAAGGCCGCGTCCGCCTACTTCGCCTACCTCAACGCGAAGGGAGGAGTGAACGGCCGGAAGATCGAGTACGTGGTGCGCGACGACGGCTACAACCCGGCCACCACGTCCACCGTCGTGCGCGAACTGGTGCAGCAGGACAAGGTCTTCGCGATCGTCAACGGGCTCGGCACCCCCACGCACTCGGCCGTCGTCGACTACCTCAACCAGCAGAAGGTGCCCGACCTGTTCGTCGCCTCCGGCGCCAGCCTCTGGAACCAGCCCGAGAAGTCGCCCTACACCTTCGGATTCAACCTCGACTACGTGCGCGAGGGCAAGATCCTGGCGCACTACCTGAAGGAGAAGAACCCGGACGCGAAGTTCTGCGTGCTGCGCCAGGACGACGACTTCGGCGCCGACCTGACCACCGGGATCAAGCAGGTGCTGGGCGACCTCACCGCCGAGCAGGAGTACGCGGTCTCGAACGAGTCGCTCACCGCCCAGATCGGTGCCCTGAAGGCGGCCGGCTGCACGGTCAACCTCCTGGCCACCGTCACCCCGTTCACCGCGATCGCCCTCGGCACCGCCGCCAAGATGAGCTACCCCGCCCAGTGGGCGGCCTCGTCCTCCGGCGGCGACTACCCCAGCCTGGTGGGCTATCTCGGCGAGGACATCGGGCCCAAGCTGCTCGAGGGACTGGTCGCGGCGAACTACCTGCCCTTCGACGCCGACGACGAATGGGTCGAGCTGTTCCGGCAGATCAACACCGAGTACAACGCCGACGCCCCGTTCACCGGCAACACCGTCTACGGCATGTCGATGGCCTACACCTTCGCCGAGGCCCTGAGCCGCGCCGGCGACAGTCCCACCCGCGAGAGCATCGTCGAGGCCCTGCGATCGGGTGAGGTGATGTCGAACGGCATCACCCCGGCCGGATTCTCCGCCGACAACCACGACCCGTTCGCCGGAGCGGGAATCACCGTCGTCAGCAAGGGGGTTCAGGCCTACGTCGACGGGCAGGTGTTCACCACCGACGCGGAGGGCGGCCCGGTCGAGCCGTTCTCCGGGCAGGCCGTCCCTCTGAGCGGCGAGGGCGTCCCGGCCCCGTAGTCACACCTCCCACCCCACGAAGATGCCCCCGGTGCGGGCCAGAACCCGCGCCGGGGGCTTCTTCTCAGGCCAGGTACTGCGCGACCAGTTCGCGCTTGAGGAGCTTGCCGCTCACACCGGTCGGCAGGGACTCCCGCACGTGCACCACCCGCGGGTACTTGTAGGCCGCCACCCGCTCCCGGGTGAAGTCCAGAATCTCCTGCGCCGTGGCCTCCGCACCCGGCGCGAGCACCACGGCCGCCTGCACTTCCTGGCCGTGCGCGTCGTCGGGCACCCCGAACACCGCGACCTGGGCGACCGCCGGGTGCCGCACCATCACGTCCTCGACCTCGCGCGGGTACACGTTGTAGCCGTTGCGCACGATCATGTCCTTCTTGCGGTCGACGATCGTGAGCACGCCGTCCGCACTCAGGGTTCCCAGGTCACCGGTGCGGAACCAGCCGTCGACGAGCACCGACGCGGTCGCCTCCGGGTTGCCCAGGTAGCCCTTGAACAGGTTGTGCCCCCGCACCACGACCTCCCCCAGCCGCCCGCGCTCCAGGTACACGATCGCGTCCTCCACGACCGGGTCGGCGATCTCCACGTCCACCCCCCACAGCGCGCGCCCGACGGTGCCCGGCCGGGTCGGCTCCCCCACGTAGTTGAACGACACCGTCGGGGAGGTCTCGGTGAGGCCGTAGCCCTCGTGAACCTCGGCGCCGTAGGTCTTCTCGAAGGCCTCCAGCAACGGCACCGGCAACGCCGCACCGCCCGAGACCGCATACTTCAGCGGCGGCCTGGCCTCGGTACGGGCCGCCGCCTGCACCACGCCCAGGAACATCGTGGGCACCGCCGTGAAGATCGTCGCCCCGTGCCGCACCATCAGCGCCAGGGCCTCGTCCGGGTCGAAGCGGGGCAGCAGCAGAACGCAGGCTCCGCGCCGGAAACCGATGTTCAGCACGGACGACTGGCCGAAGGTGTGGAAGAACGGCAGCCCGCCGAAGATCACGTCGTCCGGCCCCACCTCTCCGCTGTCGATCAGCGCGACGTGCACCTGCTCGACCAGCGCGAGATGGCTCGAGACCGCGCCTTTCGGGCGCCCCGTGGTGCCGCTGGTGTAGAGGATCGTGGCCGGGGCCAGCGGATTGACCGAGACATAATGGCGGATCGGTGTGCTCTCGCGCGCCTCGTCCTCCAGGCGCGGGCCCGGGTTCCCGTCGGGCAGCATCACCGTCACCACCGGCACCCCGGCCGCCGCGGCCGCCGGCAGGCCCTCGGCCAGCAGCGGCGCGGCCACCACCAGCAGCGAGGCGCCACTGTCCCGCAGCACGTGCTCGATCTCGCCCGACTTGAGCAGCAGGTGCACCGGCACCACCACCGCCCCCAGCGACAGCACCGCGTAGTACACCCGCGGGAAGTCGGGCACGTTCGGGATCAGCAGGGCCACCCGGCTTCCGGGCCCGATCCCGCGAGCAGCCAGAGCGCCCGCGTAGGAACGGGTCTGGTCCCAGAGCGGGCCGTAGCGCACCGCGTGCTCGCCGATGACCAGCGCCGTGCGGTCGGGGGTGCGGCGGGCGGTCTCGGCCAGGATCGCGGCGACCGAGAGGGTGCCGTGCCCCGGGCCGGTCAGGGCTTCGTCTTTGCTCATCCTTGGATCCCCTGTCTCGTCCTTGAGGGTGGGTCCTTACAGAACGGGTGCGCGGCGGAGCTCGGCCTTGCCCAGCGACGACAGGTGCACCTCGTCGGGCCCGTCGGCCAGGCGCAGCGCGCGGGCCCCGGCCCACAGCGCCGCCAGGGGCGCGTCGCCCGAGACCCCGGCGGCACCGAACAGCTGCACGGCGTGGTCGAGGATGCCCAGAACGGCCCGGGGCACCGCGATCTTGATGGCCTGGATCTCGGTCATCGCGGCCCGGTTCCCGGCCGTGTCCATGAGCCAGGCGGTCTTGAGCACCAGCAGCCGCAGCGCCTCGACCTGGATCCGGGCCTGCGCCATCCACTCCCGCACCACCCCCTGGTCGGCCAGCGGACGCCCGAACGTCGAGCGGGACGAGGCCCGTTCGCGCATCAGGTCCAGGGCCCGCTCAGCGCCGCCCAGCGCCCGCATGCAGTGATGGATGCGCCCGGGCCCGAGCCGGGCCTGGGCGATCGCGAACCCCTCGCCGGGCGCACTGAGGATCGCGTCACCGGGCATCCGCACCTCGTCGAAGGCGACCTCGGCATGACCTCCGTGGTCACGGTCGTCGTACCCGAACACGCTCAGCGGACGCACGACCCGGACCCCCGGCGCGTCGCGGGGCACGAGCACCATGCTCTGCTGCCGGTGACGCGGGGCGTCCGGATCGGTGACGCCCATGACGATGAGCAGACGTGCGTCGGGGCTCATGGCGCCCGTCGACCACCACTTGCGCCCCGTGATCACCCAGTCGTCACCGTCGCGGCGGATGCGGGTCGCGATCTGCGTGGCGTCCGAGGAGGCGACACCGGGCTCGGTCATGCAGAACGCCGAGCGGATCCGGGCCTCGAGCAGGGGTTCCAGCCACTGTTCCTGCTGGGCCGGGGTGCCGAACTGGGCCAGCAGCTCCATGTTCCCGGTGTCGGGGGCGGCACAGTTCATCGCCACCGGGGCCAGCTGGGGCGAGTGCCCGGTGAGCTCGGCGATCGGCGCGTACTGCAGCTGCGTGAGACCGGCGCCGTGCGCACCGGGCAGGAACAGGTTCCACAGCCCGGCCTCCCGGGCGCGGTCCTGCAGGTCGTGAATGATCGGGGTGCGGCCCCAGTGGGCCGGTTCGGCGGCGAGCTGTTTCTCCAGTTCCGGTTCGGCGGGCAGCACCTGCTCGGCGACGAAACGGCGCGCCCGCTCGGTGATCTCCTGGCTGGCTGGATCCGGTGCGAAGTCCACGCTGGTCTCCTCAGGCTTGCGACAGAACGCTCAGGCCGTGCTCGGCGAGCGGGACGGCCAGGTCGCCGACCGTCTCGAAGCCCTCGCCGACCGTGCCGCCGGCCCGGTGCCGGAAGTGCACTCCCTCGAGGATCACGGCGAGCTTGTAGGCGGCGAAGGCGCGGTACCACGACAGGTGCTCGACGCGGGTGCCGAGGATCTCGCCGTAGGTGTCGAGCAGTTCGGCGAACGAGGGATACCCCGCCTCCGGGTCGACGGCGCTGAACGCGGCGTGCGGGCTGATCAGGTTGATCTCCCAGTACAGCCCGAGCAGGCCGATGTCGACGGCGGTGTCGCCCAGCGACGACAGCTCCCAGTCGAGGATCGCACGGATCGGCGAGGCGTCGCCGTCGACCTGCACGAGGGTGTTGTCGAGGCGGAAGTCGCCGTGCACCAGACCGGTTCGCACGGTGCCGGGCACCCGCTCGCGCAGTCGCCGCTGCAGCCGGTCGAGGGCGGGCAGGTCGCGGGAACGGGAGCCGTCGTACTGCAGGCCCCAGCGGTGCAGCTGACGCTCCAGGTAACCGCCGGGACGGCCGAAGTCGCTCAGCCCGACCGCGGCCGGGTCGAGCCGGTGCAGTTCGGCGAGCAGGCGGACCAGCTCGAGACTGACGCGGCGCAGCTGCTCCGGGGTGTGGCCGGCGTTGTGGTGACGCCGGGCCAGGACGTGACCGGGTTCGCGGCTCATCAGGAAGAACGGGGCGTCGACACCGGTGGACGCGTCGGGGACGGCCTGCAGCGCCAGCGCCTCGGGCACGGGCACGGCGGTGCCGCGCAGGGCGCTGATCACCCGGTGCTCGCGGGACATGTCGTGGGCGGTGGCCTGCACGTGCCCGAGCGGCGGGCGGCGCAGCACCAGAGGTCTCGCGGCGCCGGTGATGCCGTAGGTGACGTTGGAGCGCCCGCCGGTCATCAGGGTGGCGGCGAGCGGCCCGGCGCCACCGAGGGCGGGGTGGGCCTGTCTCAGCCAGGACTCGAAGAGGGGCACGTCGAGACCGGGCGTCGGGCCTTCGATCATCCTTGATCCTCCCGCGTGGAACTGGGGACGCGTCGTCGCCCGGCTAGCATACCGCGCGGTCGGTTTGCGGAGGAGTCCTGTTCTCAGACGAGCCGCTCGACGGCCTCCCGCAGGGCCGAGGGGATCGGCACCGGGCGGCGGGTGCCCGGGTCGACGAAGACGTGCACGAAGCGACCGGTCGCGACCGGGTCCCCGTCTCCCCCGCGATGGAGTTCCAGGTTCCAGGTGACGCTGCTGGTGCCCACCCGGCCCGTGCGCAGCACGACCCGCATCACGTCGGGGAACGAGATCGGCGCGTGGTACTCACATCCCGACGACACGCACAGGGCGATGGTTCCGCTCTCCCGCAGCCCGGCCCCGATCAGCCAGGTGTTGATCGTGGTGTCCATCGCCTCGTAGTAGACGACGTTGTTCACGTGGGCGTACTGGTCGTTGTCGTTCCAGCGGGTCGGGAAGAGCTGTTCGTGGGCGCTCATGCCGGCCTCATCACGAACGCGAAGGCCGCCCGCACCCGCTCGGTGCTGGGCTCGTCACCGGTGATCAGGTCGGCGTAGGTGTGCGACTCCGAGATCCGCACCAGCAGATACGCCAGGTCGTGCGGGGTGATGGCCGCACCGAACGGCTGCTCACCGAGCTCGGAGCGCACCAGGTGCTCGACCACCGCGACGTAGCGGCGCTGGATCTCGCTCTCGTCGGTGGTCAGCAACCGCAGGGCCCGGGCCGGTTCACGGCGCAGGAACGTGCGGAAATAGGTGGCCGAGATCAGGTTCTGGGCGAACGAGGTCAGCACCGCCACCACCCGTTCGGCCCCCGGCGCGGCAGGCACACCGTCGGCCTGGGACAACGTCGGCACCGCCAGCGACCACAGCACCTCGGACAGCAGGCTGTCCCGGTTGCCCACCCAGCGGAACAGCGACGTCCGGTCGACCCCGAGACCGGACGCGAGACGTCCCATGTCGATACGGTCACCGGCGATGAACGTCTCCCGGGCCGCCCGGAACGCCGCCCGGGTGTGCGGGTGCTCGCCGCTCTCGAGCCGCCGCGAGAGCCAGGAGGGTGCGCTCGCGGTGCCGATCAGGGCCAGGGAGGTGCCGTGGAAGCCCGGGAGTTCGGCCAGGTCGTCGCTCAGCGGCATGGACCGACTCTAGACCGCGCACACCTGCGTGGTGCAACATTCTGCGAAGTGATGCACGCCCGGCTCGGACGACGACGATCGAGGGGATCATGGCGGTACCTTCCACGCTCCACGCCGACTTCTACGGCTTCCAGGCCGACCTGAGCCCGCTCGAGCAGGAGAAGGCCCTGCAGATCCGGGATTTCCTGGAGCACGAGGTGCGGCCGATCGCGAACGACTACTGGGCCCGTGCCGAGTTCCCGCACCAGATCGTCAAGCCGCTGGCCGAACTCGGCCTGTTCGGGATGCAGATCCCCGAGACCGCCCGGTTCGAGAACAGTTCCGTGTTCCGTGGCTGGGTGGCGATGGAGATCGGACGCGTCGACGCGTCCACCGCCACGTTCGTCGGCGTGCAGAGCGGCCTGTCGATGAACGCGATCGCCCGGGGCGGCTCGCCCGAACAGCGCCGCACCTGGCTGCCGCCGATGAGCCGGGGCGAGCTGATCGGGGCGTTCGCGCTGACCGAGCCGCTGTCCGGCTCCGACTCCGCGCGCGGTCTGCGCACCACGGCCGAACGCCGCGGTGACACCTGGGTTCTCCACGGCGCCAAGCGCTGGATCGGCAACGCGACGATGGCGGACGTGGTGGTCGTGTGGGCGCGCGACGTCGCCGACCGGCAGGTGAAGGGTTTCCTGGTGCGCCGGGAAACCCCGGGCTTCCACGCGTCCAAGATCGACGACAAGCAGTCGCTGCGCATCGTGCAGAACGCCGACATCACGCTCGAGAACGTCGAGGTGCACGAGAGCGACCGGCTGCCGCTCATTCTCGGCTTCGACGACGTGGCGACCGTCCTGCGCCTGACCCGGGCCGGCGTGGCCTGGCAGTCGGTCGGCGTCGCGATCGGCGCCTACGAGACCGCGCTGCGCTACGTCGGCGAACGCGAGCAGTTCGGCAAGCCCCTGGCCTCGTACCAGCTCGTGCAGGACCGGCTGGCGCAGTGCCTGGGCAACATCACCGCCTGCCTGGCGATGTGCGTGCAGGTCTCGCGCATGGAGGACGAAGACCGTCAGAGCCACGCACACGCCGCCCTGGCCAAGGGCTACGCCACGTCGCGGGCCCGCGAGGTGGTGGCCTGGTGCCGGGAGCTGCTGGGCGGCAACGGGATCACGCTCTCCGGTGGCGTGGTGCGATACTTCGCCGACGCCGAGGCCCTCTACTCGCTCGAGGGCACCCGCGACATGAGCAACCTCATCGTCGGGCGCGACATCACCGGTGTTTCCGCGTTCGTGTGAACAATTCTGGGAGTTGAGATGGCCGAGGCCTACATCGTCGCCACCGCCCGCTCGCCGATCGGCCGGGCCCACAAGGGCTCGCTGACCGGCATGCGCGGTGACGACCTCGCCGCCGCGATGGTCCAGGCCGCGCTGGCGCAGGTGCCGCAGCTGGACCCGGCCCGGGTCGAAGACCTGATGCTGGGCTGCGGCATGCCCGGCGGCGAGCAGGGCATGAACATGGCCCGGGTGGTCGCGATCCTGGCCGGGCTCGGCGACGTGCCCGGCACCACCGTGAACCGTTACTGCTCCTCGAGTCTGCAGACCACCCGCATGGCGCTGCACGCGATCAGGGCCGGTGAGGGCGACGTGTTCGTCTCGGCCGGGGTCGAGGCGGTGAGCCGCATGAACCGCGGCAGCAGCGACTACATCCCGGGTGAGGACCTGACCAATCCACGCTTCGCCGAGGCCGTCTCGCGCACCGCCCGGGCCGCCGAGGGCGGCACGACGTGGCAGGACGACGGGTCTCTGCCCGACGTCTACATCGCCATGGGCCAGACCGCGGAGAACGTCGCCCAGCTCACCGGCACCACGCGCGAGGAGCAGGACGCGTTCGCGGCCCTGAGCCAGGGCCGGGCCGAGGCGTCGAAAGACTTCTGGGCACGGGACATCACACCGGTCACGTTGCCCGACGGCACGGTGATCGCGGCCGACGACTGCCCCCGGGCCGGCACCACCGTCGAGACCCTGGCCGGGCTGCAGCCGCGTTTCCGGCCCGACGGCACGGTCACCGCCGGCAACGCCTGCCCGCTCAACGACGGGGCGGCCGCGCTGGTGATCGTCAGCGACCGGGTCGTGGACGAGCTCGGTCTCACTCCCCTGGCCCGCATCGTGTCCACCGCCGTGACCGGCCTGTCGCCCGAGATCATGGGCCTGGGACCGGTCGAGGCGAGCCGCCGGGCCCTGTCGCGGGCCGGGCTGACCATCGGCGACATCGACCTGGTGGAGCTGAACGAGGCCTTCGCGGCGCAGGTGCTGCCCTCGGCCAAGGAGATCGGCGCCGACCTCGACAAGGTCAACGTGCACGGCGGGGCCATCGCGGTGGGCCACCCGTTCGGCATGACCGGGGCCCGCATCACCACCACGCTGATCCACGGGCTGCAGGAGCGCGACGGCACTTTCGGGCTCGAGACCATGTGCGTCGGCGGCGGTCAGGGTATGGCGATGGTGCTCGAGCGGGTGAGCTGACACCGCCCCAGCGGTGCCTGGTCCCGGCTCGGCGGGACCAGGCACTCAGGCCGCGGGCACGATCAGTGCGATCGACCGGGCCACGATCGCGGGCCGCTCGTGCCCCTCGATCTCGACCACCACGTCCATCATCGCCTTGGTGCCACTGCTCGACGGCTCGACCGAGACGACGGTGGTGGTGGCGCGCACCCGTGAGCCCACGGCCACCGGGGTCACGAACCGCACCCGGTCGAGGCCGTAGTTGACGATCATCTCGACCCCGCCGACGCGCAGAAGACCGTGCGTGAGGCGGGGAATCAGCGAGAGCGTCAGGTAGCCGTGCGCGACCGTGGCCCCGAACGGGCCGGCCGCGGCCCGCTCGGCATCGAGGTGGATCCACTGGTGGTCCTCGGTGACGTCGGCGAAGAGCTCGATGCGGCGCTGCTCGATGCGCAGCCACTCCCCGGTCGCCGAGCGGCCCACCGCGTCGGGCAGTGCGGCGGGAGATTCCACGTCGATCGTCATGAGCGTGGCCCCCCGGCGACGTAGAGCACCTGCCCACTGACGAAAGAGGCCTCGGGAGAACAGAAGAACGCCACGGCCGCCGCCACGTCGTCGGGCCGGCCCGTGCGCCGCACCGGGATCTCGGCCGCCGCGGCCGCGACGAAATCCTCGAACGCGACACCCATCCGGGCCGCGGTGGCCTGCGTCATGGCGGTCTCGATCAGGCCGGGCGCGACCGCGTTGGCCGTGACCCCGAACGGCCCGAGCTCGATCGCCAGCGTCTTGGTCAGGCCCTGCAGACCGGCCTTGGCGGCGGCGTAGTTGACCTGCCCCCGGTTGCCCAGGGCCGAGGTGCTCGACAGGTTCACGATCCGGCCCCAGCGCGCCGCGACCTGGTAGCGCTGCACGGCCCGGCTCATCAGGAACGCGCCGCGCAGGTGCACGGTGATCACGTCGTCCCAGTCCCCGGCGGACATCTTGAAAAGCAGGTTGTCACGCAGGATCCCGGCATTGTTGACCAGCACCGTGGGCTCACCCAGCTCGGCCACGACGCGCTCGAGCGCCTGCGTCACCGTGTCCTCGCCGGAGATGTCGGCGCCCACCGCGATCGCGGTGCCCCCGGCGGCCGTGATCTCGTCGGCCGTGGCCCGGGCCTGCGACTCGTCGAGGTCGACGACCGCCACGTGGTGACCGTCGGCCGCCAGGCGCCGGGCGGTCGCCGCGCCGATGCCGCGGGCGGCGCCGGTGACGACGGCGACCCGGGTGGCCGGAGGCGTGAAAGGCTCAGGACTCACGATGGCTTCCTCTCGGCAGTGAGTGGAGCTACAGAACCGACCAGTCGGTATGAGAAATCTAGCCGAGTTCGCCCGCCGCCGGAAGACGGCCGGAAGATACCTCCGGCCGAACACCCACATAGGGCTGGTCGTGGGTGCCGCGGCCAGCTACGGTGCCGGGAATGCGCAGTGACGCGTGGTACGCGGGCGACGACCGCAATGCCTACATCCATCGGGCCTGGATGCGACGCGGCGTGCCCGACTCGGCCTTCGAGGGCAGACCGCAGATCGCCGTCGCCAACACCGCTTCCGACCTGACGCCCTGCAACTCGCACCTGGACGAGGTCGCGCGGTCGGTGAAGAACGGCATCTACGAGGCCGGCGGCATCCCGCTCGAGCTGCCCGTCGTCTCCCTCGGCGAGACCCTGGTGCGGCCCACCGCGATGCTGTGGCGCAACATGGCCGCGATGGCGACCGAGGAGATGCTGCGCGCCAACCCGATCGACGGTGTGGTGCTGCTCGGCGGGTGCGACAAGACCATCCCCTCGCTGCTCATGGCCGCGGCCTCCGTCGACATCCCGGCCGTCGTCGTTCCCGGCGGGCCCATGCTGACCGGCACCTTCCGCGGGGTGCCGCTGGGCTGCGGCACGGACGTCTGGCGCCTGTCGGAGGAGGTCAGGGCGGGAACCCTGTCGCAGGAGGACTTCCTGAGGAGTGAGTCGGCCACCATCCGCAGCCGCGGGCACTGCAACACGATGGGCACCGCGTCCACCATGGGCCTGCTCGCCGAGGCCCTCGGTACCGTGATCCCGGGCACCGCGGGCACTCCCGCGCCCGACAGCCGCCTCCTGGTGGCCGCGCACGAGACCGGCGTGCTGGCGGTGGATCTCGTGCGGTCCGAACGACGCCCGAGCACGATCCTGACGAAGGCGTCCTTCCACAACGCCATCGTGGCCCTGGCCGCGATCGGCGGCTCGACGAACGCGGTCGTGCACCTGCTGGCCGTCGCCGGGCGGCTCGGGATCGACCTGACGCTCGAGGACTTCGACCGCATCGGCTCCCGGGTGCCCCTGCTGGTCGACCTGGCGCCGGCCGGGCGGTTCCTGATGGACGACCTGTTCCGCGCGGGCGGGCTCCTGGCCGTGCTCGAGCAGGTTTCGGACCTGCTGGACCCCACGGCCCTGACGGTGACCGGGGAACCGCTGGTGTCGTACCTGGGCTCGTCGCCGATCTGGGACCCTGAGGTGATCCGGCCCCGCCCGCGGCCGCTGCTCGAGGAGGGCGGGATCGCCGTGCTGCGCGGCAACCTCGCGCCGTCGGGGGCGGTGATCAAGCCGGCCGCGGCGTCGGCGCACCTCCTCCGGCACCGGGGGCGGGCCGTGGTGTTCGACAGCATCGAGGACTTCCACGCCCGCGTCGACGACCCCGACCTGCCGGTCGATGCTGCCTCCGTGATGGTTCTGCGGGGGTGCGGTCCGAAGGGATACCCGGGCATGCCCGAGGTCTCGAACATGCCGCTGCCGAAGAAGCTGCTGGAGGCGGGGATCCGCGACGTGGTGCGGATCTGCGACGGGCGGATGAGCGGCACGGCCTACGGAACCGTGGTCCTCCATGTCAGCCCGGAGTCCGCCGCCGGCGGGCCCCTTTCACTGGTACGCGACGGCGACTGGATCATCCTCGATGTCCCCGGTCGCACGCTCACGCTGGACGTCCCGACCGACGAACTGGCCACCCGAACCTCCAGCCCCGAAGCGGCCGCCGCGTACGCGGCACCGACCCGGGGCTGGGAGAAGCTCTACGTTGACCATGTTCTTCAGGCTGACACCGGCGCCGACCTGGACTTCCTCGTCGGCTCCTCCGGTGACCAGGTATCGCGGGAGTCGCACTGATGTTCGAGGTTGTCGGGGGAACCCACTGCATTCTGGGTGAGGGACCGATCTGGGACGAGGCACGCAACGTCGTACGGTGGGTGGACATCGAGGGTGGCCGGGTCTGGGAGGGACTGTCCGAGCCCCACGTGGTGCTCAAACGCGAACCCACGCTGAGCGCGGTCGTTCACAGCGAGTCCGGCGATCTGCTGCTGGCGCTGCGGCGGGGGCTGGAGCACGTGGATCCGACCGGTGACAGCGTCGGGTCCCTGACGCTGATCCCTTCCGACGTGAACAGCCGCCTCAACGACGGCACGTGCGACCCGGCAGGGCGTTTCGTGGTCGGCAGCATGGCCCTCGACAACCGCCGGGGGGCCGAGCACCTGTGGCGGCTGGAGCACGACGGCTCGGTGACCGTGCTCGACGACGACCTGTCGCTGTCGAACGGCCTGGGCTGGAGCCCCGACGGCGCCACGATGTACCAGATCGACACCATCCCCGGCATCGTGTACCGCCGCCGCTACGACCCGGACTCCGGCACCGTCGGCTCCCGCCACGTGCTGGTCGCGATGGGCGGGGCCGACGGGCTCACCGTCGATGCCGAGGGCAACCTCTGGGTCGCCGTCTGGGGAGCCGGGCAGATCCGCGTGATCTCGCCCCAGGGCGTCCTTCTCGAGCGACTCGAGACCGGTGCGCCCCTGACCACGAGCTGCGCGTTCACCGGTCCCGAACTCGACACCCTCGTGGTGACGACGGCCGACCAGGCCCTACCCGGCGTCCCCCCTTCCGATCGCGCCGGCGCGCTGCTGACGCATCGCACCTCTCAGCGCGGTTTACCGGCGAACGCCTGGAAAGTGGCTCCGCTGGAAGCCTTGTGAAGGCTACCGCCCGAACACCTGCTGATAGGCCCCCGACAGCCGTGAGTCGTCCTCCGGCCCGACCGGGCATTCCCGGACGTTCCCGTCGTTCGCCGCCATGAGACAGCTTCGCCCCTGAGCGAATTCAGTGCCGTTCCCGCTCAGGGGATCCTTTTCCAGCTGCACGCTCTGCCCCCTGTGCCCGAGGTGAGCGGTGACCTTTCACCGGAGTCGCGCGGCTTTTCGATGGAGTCCTCAGCGGATGCTTCCGGCGCGGACCTGGGCCACCAGATCACCCAGGAGCGCGCGGAATTCGCGGTCCTCGGGCAGATCGGCGCCGAATACCGCTTCCAGCGACAGCAGGGCGGCGACCAGATCGGAGGACGACCCGACGGCCTCGCGCAGGACGTCGGCCTGGGGATCGTCCAGAGGAAGGTCGTTCTCGGTCGTGGCCCGTTCGACGTAGACCATCCAGGCGGCCACGGCGAGCGTCGCGGCCCGGGGCAGGTGGCCCACGGCGCGGGCGTCGCGAATGGTGCCGAGCAGGCGGGGGCCGAGTTTCTGGGTTCCGTCCATCGCGACCTGGACGGTGCGGTGACGCAGCGCGGGGTTGGCGAACCGTTCCAGTACCGTGCGCCCGTAGCCGGTGACGTCGAGGCCGTCGGCGGCCAGGGTGGGGGCGACGTCGTGCTCGATGAGTTGCCAGGCGGCGCCGGCCAGGGAGTCGTCGGCGACCGCCTCGGCGATGGTCGGGTACCCGGCGAGGGCTCCCAGGTAGGCCAGCAGCGAGTGGGTCCCGTTGAGGACGCGGAGTTTTCGGCGTTCGTAGGGGGCGACGTCGGTGACCAGCTCGGCGCCGGCCTTCTCCCAGGCGGGGCGGGCCGCGGCGAATCGGTCTTCGATCACCCACTGCCGGAACGGCTCGGCCACGACCAGTCCCGCGTCGTCGACGCCGAGCCGGCGGGCGACCTCGTCGCGGTCGGCCGGGGTGGTGGCGGGAACGATGCGGTCGACCATCGAGCTGGGGAAACGGACGTTCGTGGCGGCCCAGGCGGCCAGGTCGTCGTCGCGGTGGTCGAGCACGAGCCGGGACAGGACCTCGCCGTTGCCGCTGAGGTTGTCGCAGGACAGAACGGTGACCGGTCCGGCGTCGGCGCGCCTGCGGGCCTGCAGGCCGTCGATCAGCCGGCCGACGGCACCACCGGGCCGGTAGCCCTTCTCGGTGACGGTGAGGGTGACGACCTGGACGCGGGGGTCGGCGAGACGCTCGGTGAGGCGGCCGGTCTCGGTGCTGCCGTCGATGACGTCGTGGACCTGGGAGACCACGTCGGCCCGGGTGTGGTCGGCGTCGCGCTGCAGCACGGTGTAGAGACCATCTTGCGGGCGCAGGTGCCCGGCGACCGTGGCCGAGCGCTGGGTGACACCGCAGATGCCCCAGGCTCCGTCGGGATCGGCCTCCTGCGTGTAGACCGCCTGGTGGGCCCGGTGGAAGGCGCCGATGCCCAGGTGCACGATGCCGACGGGGGCCGACGGGCCGAAAGCACGGACGCGGGTGCCGGGCGGTGCGGTGGCGGGCGTCAGGCGGGTCACAGGACTGCTCCGATCTGCCAGGGGACGATCTCTTCCTGGCCCGCTCCCAGGTCTTCACTGCGGGTGGCCCGGCCCGAGGCGGTCTCGACGACCAGGTCGTAGATGCGGCGCCCGACCTCGGCCACGCTCGTGCCCTTCTCGACGATGTCGGAGCAGTCCACGTCGATGTCGTCGGCCATGCGGCGGGCCAGCTCAGCGTTCGTGGCCAGTTTCAGGGTGGGCGCCGGGCGGCTGCCCAGCACCGAGCCACGGCCGGTGGTGAAGCACAGCAGGGTCGCGCCGCCGGCGACCATGCCGGTGACCGAGACCGGGTCGTAGCCGGGGGTGTCCATGAAGACCAGACCGGGCCGGGGCACCGGTTCGCCGTAGCCGACGACGGCCGACAGCGGGCTGTGCCCGGCCTTGGCGACGGCGCCGAGCGACTTCTCGAGAATGGTGGTGATGCCGCCGGCCTTGTTGCCCGGCGACGGGTTGCCGTCGAGGGTGGTGCCCAGCGACGAGGTGTACTCCCGCCACCATTCGATGCGCGCACGAAGGTCGTCGACCACGTGGGACGAGGTGGCGCGGCGCATGAGAAGCGTCTCGGCGCCGTAGATCTCGGGGGTCTCACCGAGGATGCTCGTGCCCCCGGCCGCGACCAGCAGGTCGCTGGCCACGCCCAGCGCCGGGTTGGCCGTCAGCCCCGACCAGCCGTCCGAGCCCCCGCACTGCAGGCCCAGGACCAGCTCGGAGACGTCGGCCGGACGGCGCTCCTGACGGGCCAGGTCGGAGGCCAGCTCGCGCACCACGGACACCCCTCGGGCCACGGCGGCCTGGGTGCCGCCGCTGTCCTGGATGGTGAACGAGACCAGCGGGATCTCCGGGGACAGGTCGAGATCGGCCAGCACACCGGTCATCTCGTTGACCTCGCACCCCAGGCCGACGACGACGAGGGCGCCGATGTTGGGGTGGCGGGCGTACCCGGTCAGGGTGCGGCGCAGGATGTCCCACCCGGGACCGGAGTTGGCCATGCCGCAGCCGGTTCCGTGGGTGAGGGCGACCACCCCGTCGACCCGGCCGCCGGAATCCTCCCGGACCACGTCGTCCGTACGCCTCGCGATCGCCCGGGCCACCCCGGCCGAGCAGTTGACGGTGGTCAGGATCGCGATGCTGTTGCGGGTGCCGACCCGCCCGTCGGCCCGGTGGTGGCCGAGGAACGTGCGGGGCAGGTCGGCGGGCGGCGTGAGGGTGACGCCCTGCGCGCGGACGCCCGCCTCGCCCGGGCCGTCGTCGATGAAGGCGAGGTTGTCGGTGTGCACGTGCTCCCCCGCCCGCACCGGACGGGTGGTGATGCCGATGACCTGGCCGTACTTGCGCACAGCGGCGCCCTGGGACAGGTCTCGCACCGCGGCCTTGTGCCCGGCGGGGATGGCCTGGCCGGCGAGCAGCCCGGGCTCCAGTTCGTCACCGGCGGCCACCTCGCGGCGCACCACCGCGACATCGTCGTCGGGCCCCAGGCGCAGCAGCATGCTCATTCGTCGTCGTCCGATCGTCGGGAGCGGTCTGGTCGGGTGCGGTCCGGTCGGGCGGCCCGGCGCGGCCTCGGGGCCGGGCCGGTGGAGCCCCGCTCGCGCAGGGTGGTCGGCATCTCGCGGCGCTGCGGGCCCAGCTCGGGATCGGCCAGGTGCGCCAGCATCAGCTCGACCGCCTCGCGCCCGGCCTGGTGCAGGGGCATGGCCACGGTGGTCAGGGAGGGACGCAGCATGCCGGCCATCGGGATGTCGTCGAAGCCGGCCACGCTCAGCTCGCCGGGCACGTCGACACCGCGGTCGGCCAGGGCCTGCCCCAGGCCGACGGCCACCAGGTCGTTGAAGGCCACGACCGCGCTCACCCGGGCCTGCAGCACCACCCTCGCGGCGCCGAGACCACCCTCGAAGGTCGGGGCGACCGGGCCCAGCTCCTTCAGGGTGACGCGGTGGGACGCCGCGGCCTCGCGCAGCCCGCGCAGTCGCTGGGCCGCCGACCAGCTGCCCGCCGGGCCGCCCAGGAAGCCGATGCGGCGGTGCCCGAGCCCGCCCAGGTGGTTCAGCAGCTGCGCGGCGCCGCCCCGGTTGTCGAAGGTGACGCTGGAGGCCCGGGGCAGCGCCCGGTTCACCAGCACGGTCGGCGCCAGGCTGACCGCCTCGCGCAGCCCGGCCGGGCGCATGCGGGGCGAGCACAGCACCAGCCCGTCGGCCTGCTTGGCCAGCTGCCGCACCAGCTCGCTCTCGGCCTCCGCGTCCTCGTCGGTGTCGACGACGAACAGCTGCTGGTCGGCCTCCAGGGCGCGGGACTGCACCCCCTTCACCAGGCCGGGGAAGAACGGGTTGGCCAGGTCGGGGACCAGCAGGCCGAGGTTGCCGGTGCGGCCGGTGATCAGGCCCCGCGCGGCCCGGTTCGGCCGGTAGCCGAGCTCGTCGGCCACGGCCACCACGCGGGCGCGGGTGACCTCGTCGACCTTGCCGGGCACGTTGAGCGCCCGGGACACGGTTGCCGTGGACACGCCCGCGACCCGCGCCACGTCACGGATCGTCACCGCCACGGGACCTCCACTCCTCGACACAAACGTTTACACAGACCATGGCGTTTGTAAAAGGCTGCTTGCTTTGACCATTTTCAGGTGCAAACGTTTTCATCATGGCAACGACGCTGACCCTGCACCCCGACCGCGCCCTCCCCGCCGACCCGGCCACGCGCGGGCTGGCCCGGCGCATCCACGCCCACACCGCCGCCCTGCCGCTGGTGAGCATGCACGGGCACGTCGAGGCCCAGGTCCTGGCCGACGACGTCCCCTTCGGCGACCCGGCCGCGCTGCTGGTCACGCCCGACCACTACGTCACCCGCATGCTCGTGTCGCAGGGCGTCGCCCCGCACGAGCTCGGGGTGCGCGGCCCGGGCGATCCCGCCACCGGGCCCCGCGAGATCTGGCGCACCTTCTGCACCCACTGGAACCTGTTCCGCGGCACCCCGTCCCGGTTCTGGCTGGAACACGAGCTGGTCGAGGTCTTCGGCGTCGACGTGCGCCCCGGCGCCGGGACCGCCGACCAGATCTTCGACCGGATCACCGCCGTGATCGGCGACCCGGCGTTCCGTCCCCGGGCCCTGCTCGACCGGTTCGGCATCGAGGTCCTGGCCACCACCGACCCGGCCACCGCCCGGCTGGAGCACCACGCGAAGCTCGCCGCCGACGGCTACGGGCAGCGCGTGATCCCCACCTTCCGCCCCGACGCCCTGGTGCACCTCGGCCGGCCGTCCTGGCGTGCGGACGCGGCCCTGCTCGCCGAGGTCTCGGGCATCGACACCGGTTCCTACGACGGGTATCTCGAGGCCCTGCGGGCGCGGCGCGCCGCGTTCGTCGAGGCCGGGGCCCTGGCCACCGACCACGGCCACCTCGGCACCGACACCACCCCGCTCAGCCGCACCGACGCGTCCACCATCTACCGCGACGCCCTCGCCGGTGACGTGAGCGCCCAGGAGGCAGATGCTTTCGCCGGTCACATGCTGCACGCGATGGCCGGGATGTCGCGCGACGACGGGCTGGTGATGCAACTGCACCCGGGCGTGCTGCGCGACCATCACGAGGCCGCGTTCGGCGCCTACGGGCCTGACCGCGGGTGGGACATCCCGGTGCACACCGAGTACACGCGCTCACTGCGCCCGCTGCTCAACGACTTCGGCACCGATCCCGGTTTCCGGGTCATCCTCTTCACGGTCGACGAGACCAGCTACAGCCGCGAGCTGGCGCCGCTGGCCGGGGTGTACCCGAGCGTGCGCCTGGGCGCGCCCTGGTGGTTCCTCGACAGCCCGCACGCCATGCGGCGGTTCCGCGAGAGCGCCACCGAGACGGCCGGTTTCCACAACACGTCGGGCTTCGTCGACGACACCCGGGCGTTCGCCTCGATCCCGGCGCGCCACGACCTGTCCCGCCGGATCGACGCCGGGTACCTGGCCTCGCTCGTGGTGGAGCACCGGCTGGACGAGGACGAGGCGTTCGAGACCGCCACCGACCTGGCCTACCACCTGCCGAAACGGGCCTACGCACCGCGCGGTTAGCGCCTGCTCCCGACGTTCAGTCCCACCAGAAGCGCCACACCGGGTCGCCGAGCAGATCGTCGGCGTACTCGGCCAGCGACGTCGCCCAGACGTTGTCGGGGCAGAACGCGAAGTGCTCGGCCGCGACCCGCAGCGCCTCGTCCTTGGTGGCCGGGGGCGCGGCGACGCTGACGTACAGATCGGCGAAGCCCACGGCGATCACGCGAGCGCCGAAACGCTCTTCCCACGATCGCAGCACCGCCGAGATCATCGCCGTGTCGTTCACGTAGTTGACCGCCCCCTGCCACCCCGCGGCGGTCAGGGCGTCGCTGCCCCCTCGGGCCGCGACGAGCCCCAGCCGCAGATGTGGCTTCTCCCTCAAAACCCGTGCCGCGCACCGGTCGGCCTGCTCCTCGGGCTCGACCGCCCCGTTCCTGCGAGGCGCCAGCCCCGGCCACCGGTCGCCGAACGGCGCGGTGACCTCCAGGCGCTCGTCCGGGGTGAGGTCGTCGTCCTCGTCCCGCTCGGTGTGCTCGTCCCACCACTCGGCGAGCACCTCGGCCGGATCGTGTTCGCCGGGTGACGACATGTCGCCCGGCCAGAGCTCGCCGTCGTCCCAGGGGCGGGCCGGGTCGCCGTCGAGATGGTCGAGCAGGAGGGGTGTCAGGCCGCTGTGGGGCTCCTCGGCCCGGAACGAGCGCCACAGATCGAGCGTCGCGGGATCATCGCTCAACCAGAGCGCGGGAGTCCCGTCACCTCGCACCGTTCGCCCCGGCGGGAGGACCACGGTCAGGGAACGGCTCGCGTCGCTCCGGTCGAACAGCTCCTGCAGCTCGGGCGGCAGCCCGGGGGTCGTCGGCACGGGCTGAGCATAAGCAGTGCCCTGGCCTGCTGGTCCAGGGGTCAGCTGGTCTAGGGTCACGGCCATGGTCACGATCCGCCCGTACCGGCCCGAAGACCGCTCCGCCGTCTACGACATCTGCGTCCGCACCGGCGCCGCCGGCGAGGACGCGCGCGGGCGGCACAGCACCGACGATCTGCTGGGCGACCTGTTCGCCGGTCCCTACGTGACGCTCGAACCGCAGTGGGCGTTCGTGCTCGACGACGAGGGTGACGTCACCGGCTACGTGATCGGCACCGCCGACACCGCCGCCCTGGTCGAACGATGGACCGGGGAGTGGGTGCCCTACCTCGAGGAGCGATACCCCGAGCCGCGCGCCGGGTCCGACCGGTCGATCCTGCGCTTCGGCCTGCACCCCGAGCGGATGCTGCTGCCCGAACTCGCCGGGCACCCGGCCCATCTGCACATCGACCTGCTGCCCCGCGCTCAGGGCGGCGGCCTCGGGCGTCAGCTCATCGCCACCTTCCTGCGTGAGCTCGCGGCGGCCGGGGTTCCCGCCGTGCACCTGGGCGTCGACCCGGCCAACGTCAGGGCCCTGGGGTTCTACGCCCACCTCGGCTTCCGCGAGATCCCGACCGCCGTCCCGGGCCTGCACCTGGGACGCGCGACCGGCGAGCTGTGACCGCTCAGGCCTGTTCCTCGCTGCACCACCAGGTCGTGCGCCCACCGACCGTGCCCTGCACCATCGGCGCCCGGTCCCGGGGGCAGCGAGCCGCCTTCTTGCGGTAGGCCACGACTTTCAGGGTGTGCACTCCCCCGCCGGCGATCGCGTCGCGGATCGCGGCCCGGGTCGCGCGCAGCAACCGGGCGACCTCGTCGGGATCCAGCTCGTCGGCCGGGCGGGACGGGCTGACGCGGGCGGCCCAGAGGATCTGGTCGGCCAGCAGGTTGCCGATGCCCGCGATCCGGTCCTGGTCCATCAGCCGCGCCTTGACCGGTGCACCGCTGGACGCCAGCAGCGCCCGGAAGGCGTCGGGCCTGATGAACTGGGCGTCCGGGCCGAGCTTCTCGACCGGCGGGTCCAGGCGTACCCGGCCCAGCCGGCGCGGGTCGATGAGCAGCAGACCGCCGCCGTCCTCGAAGGTCACGCCGAACCGGGTGAAGCGGTGGTCACCCGGTTTCCGGCCCCGCTCCCAGTAGTCACCACCGTCGACCTCGGTGCCCTCGCCGTCGCTGATCACGATCTTGCCGGACATCCCCAGGTGGATCCCGACCACGGGCCCGTCACCGGACGAGTCCACCCACATGCTCTTGCCCCGCCGGTGCGCGGCCGTCAGGGTGCGGCCCAGCAGCGCGGCGCGGATCTGGCCGGGCGCGTGCGGACGGCACTCGTAGGTATCGGTGTCGTCGACGTCCACGATCGTGCGGTTCAGGGCCAGTCTCTCGATGACGGCACGCGCGGACTCGACCTCGGGCAGCTCAGGCACCGCAGCAGCTTCGCACACCGGGATTTAACCGGTTGCGCGCGCCGTCACCACTCCCGATGCTGAACGACGCAGCGACCGCCTTCGAGGGAGAGACCAGCATGCGCACAGCCACCACGCCCCGCGTCCTGACCGGATCGATCGTGGAGCTGCCGCATGTCCCGTCCCACCCGCTGCCTCACCCTCGGCGTCGTCGCCCATGTTGACGCCGGCAAGACCAGCCTGACCGAACGGCTGCTGTTCGCCACCGGCGCGTCCACCTTCCTCGGGAGCGTCGACGCCGGCACCACCCGCACCGACTCGATGGACCTCGAGCGCCGTCGCGGCATCACCATCCGCGCGTCCGTCACGGCCTTCGCCCTGGGCGACCTGACCGTGACGCTCGTGGACACTCCCGGCCACCCGGACTTCATCGCCGAGGTCGAGCGCTCGATCGGGGTGCTCGACGCGGCCGTGCTCGTGGTGTCCGCCGTCGAGGGCGTGCAGTCGCAGACCGTGCAGATCTGGCGTGCCCTGCGCCGCGCCGGCGTTCCCACCCTGATCTTCGTGAACAAGGTCGACCGTTCGGGCGCCGACACCGCGAACGTGCTGCGGCAGATCACGAACCACCTCACCGACACACCCGTCCCCCTCACCCGGGCCGACCACGAAGGACGCCCCGACGCGTCCGTACGCGCTCTGGACCTCACCGCGGAGCCCGTGGTCACCGCACTGGCGGGCGTGAACGACGAGGTACTGGAAGACTATGTGCACGAACGCCTTCCGGGTTCCGAGCAGCTGGACAAGCTGCTCTGGGCCAGCATTCCCGCCGTGACCCCGGTGCTCTTCGGTTCGGCCCTGACCGGGGCGGGTCTCGACGAGCTGCTGAAAGCCCTGCGGCGCCTGCCCGTCTCACCCGCCGACCTCTTCGGTGAACCCACCGCCACCGTCTTCGCCATCGACCGCGACGAGCAGGGCCGGCGCCGTACCTGGGTGCGCGTGTGGCGAGGACGTCTCGTCCACCGTTACCGCTACGCGTTCGGTGAGGGGCGCACGCAACTGGTCACCGCGCTGTCGGTCAGCACCGCCGGTGGCCTGCGGCCGGCGCACGAGATCAGCGCCGGTCAGGTGGGTGCCGTGGCGGGACTCACGCACGCCCGTATCGGGGACGTCCTCGGGCCCGGCTCCGGGCGCCCCACCACCCGTTTCCCGCCGGCCACGGTGCGCGCCCTGGTCGAGCCGGTCGACGCCTCCCGGCGGACGCAGGCCTTTCAGGCGCTGCAGGAGCTCGCCGAGGAGGACCCGCTGATCAACCTGGAGCTCAGCGAGACCGACCAGGAGGCCGCGATCAGCCTGTACGGGGAGGTGCAGCAGGAGGTGATCGCGGCGGTCCTGGCCGAGAGGTTCGGCGTGCAGGTGCGTTTCAGCGGTCAGTCGGTGCTGCACAAGGAACGTCTGCGCGGGCCGGGATCGGCGGTGGAACGGCTCGGGGAGAACGGCAACCCGTACCTGGCCGGGCTCGGGCTGCGCGTGGAACCCGGCCCGGAGAACAGCGGCGTGACGTTCTCGGCCGGCCAGGAACCCGGGCGCCTGCCGACCGCGTTCATCGCCGCCACCCAGGAGGGCGTGCGCAGAGCCCTGCGGGCCGGGCGCTTCGGCTGGGAGGTGCTCGACTTCCACGTCAGCATGACCTTCTCGCAGTACTGCCCCCGTCAGAGCCGCCCGCACGAGAAGTTCAACAAGTCGATCTCCACGGTGGCGGGCGACTTCCGCCACCTGGCCCCGGTGGTGCTGCACACCGCCCTGGCCCGGGCGGGCACCTACGTGTGCCACCCGGTCGACCGCTTCGAGCTGGAGGTCCCCGAACCCGCCCTGCCCGCCGTGCTCGCCGCCCTGGCCCGCCTGGGCGCCGAGGTCACCGGTTCACAGGGTGACGTGCTGACCGGTTTCGTGCAGTCGGCGCGGGGGCCCGAGCTCAGCCGCGGCCTGCCCGACCTGACCTCCGGCCACGGCATCCTGACCACCCGCTTCGACCACTACGACGCCTCCCGCTCACCGCAGAGCGCGGTGCGTCCCCGTCGCGGCGCGGATCCGGCCGACCGCACGGCCTGGTTCCGCAGCCACCCTCGGTAGCTCATCTTCACAGAATCGTACTTCTGTCAGACGATGCACGGAACGGAGACCCTCGGCACGAAACCTTCTGGAAGCCAAGGGGTACGACGTCGAAGACACCGCCCTCACCCTGTACGGCGGCGCCGGTTTCACGCAGGAACTGCACGATGCGGCCGCGACCGTCGAGCGCATCGTGCTGGTCGGTGCCGGCCGCCTGTACTCGTAGGGCCACTCATCCCGCGCCCTGACGCCGCTCCCGAAAAGCCGTCATGTTCACCCGGTTTCCGCACCGCACCCCGCAGAACCGCTTGGACCCGTTCCGTGACAGGTCCAGCAGCAGCCCGGTGCAGTCGGGCGCCGCGCACACCCGCAGGCGGCCGGTCTGCCCGCTGCGGATCACGTCGACGAAGGCCAGCGCCGCCTCCACCTGCACGCGCTGGGCCAGCGGCGCGTCGGGCGGGGCACCGTGCAGGTGCCAGTCCGAGCCGTCGTGCCGCGCCAGCTGGGGCAGGGCCCGGGCCTGGCGCAGCATCCGGTTCACCTCCCGCACCGCCTCGTCCCGCTCGAGCATCCAGACCCGGCGCAGCAGATCGCGAGTGTTCCGCACCGCCACCAGCTCGGCCTCGTCGTGGTCGATCCGCCCCGAGTACGAGTAACGGACGAGCAGAGCGGCCAGGTCCGCGACGGTCGCCAGCTCGTCGTCCCCGGCCCGGGTGGCGCCCGGATCGGTGTTCCCGAGGTCGGCGACGAACACCAGCGTCTCTTCCGTGTCAGGGGCAAAATGCAAGTTGACTCCTTACCGGGGCAGACCTAGCGTCATGAGTGTCGCGCTGATAGCTCCTGACGGTACTCGCCTGAGGAGAACCATGAAGCCCCTGTCGTACGGACTGCTCTGCGCCCTGCTGGCCGCCGCGTTCTTCGGCACCTCCGGCAGCCTGGCGAAACCCCTTCTGGACGGTGGCTGGTCACCGGTCGCGGCCGTGACCCTGCGCGCCCTGGTCGGCGCGGCCCTTCTCGCCCCCGTCGCCCTGGTCACGGTGCGCGGACGCTGGCGGGTGCTGTGGCAGGCCCGCTCCCGGGTCCTGCTCATGGGCGTCGCCGGCGTGGCCTGCACCCAGCTGGCGTACTTCGCGGCGATCCAGACCATCCCGGTCTCCACCGCGCTGCTCATCGAGTTCCTGGCCCCGCTGATCCTGGTCGCGTACGCCTGGGCCTCCACCCGCCGCACCCCGAGTGCACCCGTGCTGCTCGGGTCGGCCCTGGCCGTGGGCGGGCTGCTGCTGGTCATCGGCCCGGGCGCGCTGCGGCCGGTCGACCCGCTCGGCCTGGCGTTCGCGTTCACCGCGGCCCTGGGCTGCGCGGTGTACTTCGCGGTGGCGGCCCAGGCCGGTGACGGCCTGCCCCCGGTCGCGCTGGCCGCGTCCGGGCTGCTCGTCGGCGGCGTCACCCTGGCCCTGGTGGGCGCGAGCGGGCTGCTGACGTTCACCGTCGAGTTCGGCGACCTGGACATGTTCGGCGCCACCACGCCCTGGTGGGTGCCCCTGCTCCTGCTGGCCGTGATCGGCACGGCCGTGGCCTACGCCGCCGGGATCACCGCCTCGGCCGCGCTCGGCTCGCGCCTGGCCTCGTTCGCCGGCCTGCTCGAGGTGGCCTTCGCGGCCCTGTTCGCCTGGGTGCTGCTCGGCGAGAACCTGGGCCTGCTGCAGATTCTCGGCGGCGCGCTCATCCTGGGTGGCATCGCGGCGGTCAGGTCGGAGCGAACGGACGCACCGGTCACCGAACCTCTGACCGAGACACTTCGGTGAGAGACGACGTCCCGTCCCGTCCGCGATCGGGACGGGACGTCGCCACAACCTCAGCGCACCGCCGCGACCGCCGCGTGCTGCAGCGCCAGACCGGCCTGCCAGCGCTCGATGAACGCCGCGTAGTCGGCGATCTCGGCGTCGGTCGGCACGACCGGCTCCACCGCCGCCGCCGCGAACACCGTCTCGTCCAGCCAGGTTCCGAGGTCACGCCCGGCCGCGGAACCGTCGGCGACGGCGCGCGTGTACGCGGCCAGCAGGGCGATGCCCCACGAGCCGCCCTCGCTCGCGCTCTCACCGACGGCCACCGGCGAGCCGACCGCCGCGGCGAGCGCGCGCTGCGCGATGCCACCGGTGCGGAACAGGCCACCGTGGGCGAACATGGTGTCGACCGCGACGCCCTCGCTCGCCAGGATGCGCATGCCCAGGCTCAGCGTGCCGAACACGCCGAACAGCTGGGCCTTGGCGAAACCGGCCAGGGTGAGCCGGGATCCGGGGGTGCGCACGAACAGCGGGCGGCCCTCGTCGGTGCCCGCGATCGGCTCGCCGGACAGCAGGTTGTAGGCCAGCAGGCCGTCGGCGTCGGCCTCGAGCGCGCCGCCGAGCACCGCGCCGAAGATCGCGTCGGAGTCGGCCTGCACGCCCAGCGCGGCGGCGAACTCGCCGAAGATGCCGACCCAGGCGCCCAGTTCGCTGGAGCCGTTGTTGCAGTGCACCATCGCGACCGGCAGGCCCTCGGGAGTGGTGACCACGTCGATCTCGTGGTGCACGCCACCGAGGGGGCGCTCGAGCACGACCATCGCGAAGATGCTGGTGCCGGCGCTGACGTTGCCGGTGCGCTCGCTCACCGCGTTGGTCGCGACCATGCCGGTGCCCGCGTCGCCCTCGGGCGGGCAGAGCAGGGCGCCGGGCCGCAGGGTGCCGCTGGGGTCGAGCAGGGCCGCGCCCTCTTCGGTGAGCGTGCCCGCGTCGGCGCCGGCGGCCAGCACCGGCGGGAGCAGGTCGAGCAGCGGGGCCTGGGCACCGTGGGCGGCGGCGAGCGCGTCGAAGCGGGCCAGCAGGGCGCTGTCGTAGCCGCCGGTGGCCGCGTCGATCGGGAACATGCCGGAGGCGTCGCCGACGCCGAGCACGGTGCGCCCGGACAGCAGCTGGTGCACGTAGCCGGCCAGGGTGTTGAGCGAGGTCACCCGGGCGACGTGGGCCTCCCCGTCGAGCAGGGCCTGGTAGTGGTGGGCCACCGACCAGCGCAGCGGGATGTTCACGCCGAACTCCTGCGACAGGGTCGCGGCGGCGGGCCCGGTGTTGGTGTTGCGCCAGGTCCGGAACGGCACCAGCAGCTCGCCGTCGGCGCCGAAGGCCAGGTAGCCGTGCATCATCGCCGAGACGCCGAGGGCGCCGTAGCCGGTGGGCGTCACCCCGAAGGTGCCGTTCACCTGCTTCACCAGGTCGGCGTAGGCGTCGCGCAGACCGGCGTGCACCGCCTCGAGGGAGTAGGTCCACAGCCCGTCGGCGAACTGGTTCTCCCAGGTCGAGGAGCCGGACGCGAGCGCGGTGCCGCTCTCGTCGATCAGTGTGGCCTTGATCCGCGTCGAGCCGAGCTCGATGCCGAGCGCCGTGCGCCCCTCGGCGATAGCCGTCTGCACTGCCTCAGCTGTCCTAGCCGATTCCATATCCCAGTCCCGTCCCGAACCACTCTGTCGCTTTGAACTTCAGCCCCACATGATCCCGGTAACCGGGACGCGGGTGCACACCAGGGCGGGGAGTGGGTCAGCGGCCCTGTTCGCGCAGCCAGGCCCAGGCCTCGCCGAGGGCGCCGTCCAGGTCGGTGCTGCGCAGTTCGTCGACCACCGCGTCGGGGATCGGGTAGCGGGCGTCGGCCGTGCTGGAGGCGAGCAGGGCCGCGAACAGAGCGTTCTCGCCGAGGGTGCGGCGCAGGGCGGGCACCACCTCGTCGTACTGGTTGCGGGCCAGCTCGGCGAGCGCGTCCGCCACCCAGGGGGTGCCGGTGCGGGTGCCCAGCGGGTCGGACGGGTCGAGGGCCGCGAGCGGGTCGAGCGGGGCGTCGTAGGTGGCGTCGGCGCCGGCGTGCACCCCGATCCAGAACGGCTCGGCGCGCGGGTAGCTGCCGACCAGGCCGGCGGCGGGCACGCTGTAGCCGGCCTCGTCGTCGGGGCCGCCGTAGGCGCCGAAGGCCTGCTGGTGGAACCGTGAGCGCAGCTTGTGCAGGGCGAGCACGGAGGCGACGCCGCGCACGTGCTCGACCTGGCTGCGGGTGCGCACCAGGCCCTTCTCCTTCAGCACCGACCAGAGGAAGACGACCAGGTCGTTCTCCGGGCCCGGGTGCCAGGTCGCGGGCAGCTCCTCGAGCAGCACCGACAGGTCGCCCATCACCTCGCCGGCGTCGAGCGGCTCGATGTCGTCGTCGGGCTCGTCGTAGACCAGGCGGGGCAGGGTGGGCGTGACCGGTTCGCCGGGCCCACCCCGCAGGTACGACAGGCTGCGGGCGACGAGGATGTCGGTGACGTCCTCGTCGAGCTCGGCGAACTCGGCGATCCGGCGCAGGGCGGGCATCCACCAGCCGGTCAGGCGTTCACCGAGGCGGTCGGCGGCGAAGTCGACCGCGAGGGCCCCGCGCACGACGTCGAGCAGGCCCGGGCCGTGCTTGTCGAGGAACAGGAACCAGTAGGGGAACTGCGCGTCGAGGTGCTGCAGGAAGGTCCGGACCTCGGTGATCTCCCACAGCGGCTGGCCCCGGTCCTCGTAGCCGGTGACGTTCAGCGACACCGCCTCCACCGCTCGCCGCGTCAGCGGCGGGCTGGTGAGCAGCGGCGCGAGCACCCGCAGGACGCCGGACACGTCGCGGGCGCGGACCTCCTGACGGGTGACGGTCACCGACCACTCGCTCTGGCCCGACGAGAGCATCCGGTGCGCCGACGCGTCCGCCATCTCGGTCGGCACCAGGGTCTCGACGTCGTGCAGCGCCTCGTCGCAGGCACGCACGATCGCGGTGCCGAGCGCGCGGGCGTCCTGCGCGCTGGTGACCCGCAGTTCGGTGAAACGGCCCTCGACGCTCTCGATGTCGGCGCGGTGGCCGAAGCCGTCCTGGCCGAGCTCGGCCCGCACCACCGTGCGCACCGCGAACTCGGAGGCGATCGTCTGCCGGCGCCGGTCGAAGGCGAGGCAGCGCTGCTGCGTGACGACGTGCAGGCGACGCTGGGAGTGGTCCTCGGGGATGATCGCGCGGATCTTCTCCCCGGCGCGCAGCAGCGGCTGGACGGTCAGCGCGACGACACCGGCCGCCATCGGATCGAGCATGGTCCCGGTGACCATGGGTGATCCGGGCGCCGGCGTTTCATCCCTTCCTGACCTGTCCGACATGCCTTCCCGCGCGATTTCCACACATGTGACCTTATGCAACGCGGGCGCCGATCCGGCGGACCACCCCACCGAACGGCCGATCCGTCTTTCGGCGGGCCGTTCACCGCACCTGGCCCCGGCACCGCAGCCGGGCTGGGCAGCCCCCCTCGTCACCCCCACGCTGGAGAGGGATGACGAGGAGGTCACCATGACCGTGACGCAGCCGACGAGCCCGGCCCGGCACCGCTGGGCCGACTGGGGCCCGGTCGCCGAGTTCACCCGCGCGCAGCGCCCGGCCGGCGCGGTCGGGGTGCCCCGCCGCTCGAACGGGTTCCGCACCACGCCGCACGAGCTGACCCTGAAAGACCGCGCGGGCGCTCACCGTTACCTGATCAGCGCGCCACACCCGACGACGACCACGGCCGCCTGGCACCTGCACCTGCTCCTCGACCAGCAGTGGCCGGTGGCGCTGCGCGAGCGCCTCGCCCCGCTCGGTGACGTGTACGTGTTCGAGCAGCTCGGCTGGCCGTACACGAGCTCGCTGCCCGCCGTGCCGGTCGGTGAGCAGGGTCGGGCGCTGATCGCCGACCACGCCGACCTGCGCCGCTGGAACGCCGCCCGCACCGCGCTCACCGAGCTGGCCGGGGAGATCGGCGACAGCATCCGGCACGACTGGACCGAGGCCGACGCCCTGCCCGGGCGTCTGCTGCCCTGGCGCCGCCGGGCCTGGCGCGACGCCCTGGAAGCGCACGCCGGCCGCCTGGTCGCGGCCTACGAGGAGTACCGCCCCGTGATCCCGGAGATCGAGGCCGCCCTCGACGCCACGGCCTCGGCCCTGGCCGACGTGAAGACCCGGCTGTCGGTCGTGCACGGGTGGTACGGGCGCACCCGCTGGCAGCTGGTCCCGGCCGGTGACGAGTCGTTCCGGCTGGTGCGCCCCGACCTGGATCCGCAGGCCCCCACCCGACGGGCCGGGCTGCTCCACGACGTCCAGCACCAGGCCCGCGACCTGCGCTTCGGCCAGCTGAAAGCGGTGCTGTGGGACGAGGCCTCGGTGCGGTTGTGCGACCGGGAACTGGCCGATGCGTCGGCCGACCTGCCGCGGCCGGTGCCGCGCCCCGGTGATTCCGCCGGGCCGGAACCCTCGTGGCGCAGCGAGCAGCTCACCTCGACCGGCGATCCCCTGGTCACGCTGGTGCCGGCCACGTTCGACGGGGTCTACCGGATGCGTCTGGGCACCCCGCCCGACGAGCTCACCGACCCGGTGAGCCTGGAGGCCGACCGGCATCGCGAACGCGAACGCCAGGAGCGCGAGAAGGAGCAGGAACGGCGCTGGCGCGAGCGGGTGAACCGGCCCGGCGGCAGCTGGCCGACCACTCCGGGCAGCGGTGACTTCGGGGCCGGGCACGGCGGTGGTGACCACGGCGGGGGCGGGTACTCCGGCGGCGGGCACAGCGGGGGGTTCGGCGGGAGCTTCTGACCTCAGAACACCTGAGCCGCAATCCGTTTCAGGTGCGACGCAGCACCGAGACCACCTTGCCCAGGATGCGCGCCCCGTCACCGTCGATGTCGGCGTAGGCCGGGTTGCGCGGCTCGAGGATCACGTGACCGTCGCGGCGGCGGAACACCTTGACCGTGGCCTCGTCGTCGATCAGGGCCGCCACGATGTCACCGTTGTACGCCTCGGGCTGCTGCTTGACCACGACGATGTCACCGTCGCAGATCGCCGCGTCGATCATCGAGTCGCCCCGCACCCGCAGCGCGAACAGGGTGCCGCGCCCGACCAGCTCACGCGGCAGGGCGAGCACCTCGTCGAAGCTCTCCTCGGCCAGGATCGGGGCGCCGGCCGCGATGTCACCGAGCACCGGCACACCCGTCGTGACCGGCTCGCGCTTCTCCTCACCGCCCAGGAACATCCGCACGTCGACCGGCCGGGTGGCCCGGCCCCGGCGCAGAAAACCGAGCCCCTCCAGCGCTTTCAGGTGCCGGCTCACGGTCGAGGTGGACGCCAGGCCGACCGCGTCGGCGATCTCGCGGGTGCTGGGCGAGTAGCCGTTGCGCAGGGCCGACGTCCGGATGACCGCGAGGATCCGGCGCTGCCGGTCGTTCAGGACGGACGTGTCCAGGTCTTCAAGCACGTCCGGATTCTGCCAGAGGCCGGACTTGCCCCTCCGGGCGGACCGGCTGCCCGCGAGGACACCCGTGGCGCAGGTCACATCGTGACGCTGGGTCGCAGGTCGGACACGCTCACCGACCGCTCGCCGAAGAATCCCGCCCCGGGCGGGCATTGACGCGCGAGCCGCCGCGTCCGTTCCTGGTGCCCGAGGTCCGTCCCGTCACCGCAGGCCCGTTCGCCCGTTCGCAGGCACTCGCAGGCACTCGCAGGCAGGAGAGCACCACGCCATGAAGGCAATCCGCACCGCCGGTCTCGCCGGTTCCCTGATCGTCGTCGTTCTCGCCCTGGTCGCCCCCACCCCGGCACACGCGTCCATGGTGGACGCCGCGGTCACCTCGGTCTCCGAGGTGCCGGGCGCGAGCGTCCCCCCGGTGAGGATCACCGAACCCGGCACCTACTCCTACGAGTTCGCGGCGCGGGTACCGGCCGGCGGCCGCCTGCAACCGGTCGACGCCGACACCGGGTCCCGTTTCTCCAGCGAGGTTCTCGTCGAGAACGCGGCCGGTGACGTGGTCGGCGCCTACGACGCGCCCTACACCGTGACCGAGGACGGCGCGTTCCTGCCGACCACCTACCGCATCGAGGGCACCTCCCTGATCCAGACGGTGACGGTGGACGCGTCGGTGAAGCTTCCCGCCTACGTGCTGTTCTCGGACTACACACCGACAGGGACCACCCCGGCCGCCACCTCCAGGGGCGTCACGCCCCTGGCCGCCACGTTCGTGAGCGTGCCGTCGGACTACGTGTACAACCCCGACCTGGGCAGCCTGCACGACTACTGCACGAGCTCCCCGGACTCGTTCGGCAGCGCCGACTTCCGAGGCCCGTGCGCCCGGCACGACCTGTGCTACGAGGCGCCGGGCGACCACAAGGCCGCCTGCGACTCGGCCCTCAAGAGCGACCTCGTCACGAACTGCAACTACGCCTACGGCTCGCTCAACCCGCTGCGGGGCACCTGCCAGGGCGTGGCCAACGTGTACTACGCGGCGGTGACGGCCTTCGGCGACGACGACTGAGCCGACTAGGCCCTGTCCTGGCGCAGGCGCGCCGGCGCCAGGTAGGGCTTCTGACGCCGGCGCTGCCGCAGGTACTCCTCGTAGGCCGCGGTGGTGCTGTCCAGGTCCGAGACCTCGCTGACCGGCACGTCCCACCACGACTCGCTGTCCGGCGAGGGCACGAGCGGGTCGGTCTCGACGTGGATGAGCACCGGCCCCCCGTCGGGCGGCGCCGCCTTCGCCGCCCGGATCGCCGCCGCCAGCTCCGCGGACGAGCGGGCCTCGATGACGTGCACCCCCAGACTGCGGGCGTTCGCGGCCAGATCGACCGGCAGCCGGTCACCGTCGAGACCGTGCGCGCCCCGGAACCGGTACCGCGTGCCGTAACGCTGCGAGCCCAGGCTCTGCGACAGCGAGCCGATCGAGTGGAAACCGTGGTTCTGCACCAGCACCACGACGACCTTGACCCGCTCCTGCACGGCCGTGACGAGCTCGGTCGGCATCATCAGGTAGCCGCCGTCGCCGACCATCGCGAACACGTCCCGCGAGGGGTCGGCCAGGCGGATCCCGATCGAGGCCGGCACCTCGTAACCCATGCACGAGTAACCGTATTCGACGTGGTAGCCGCGCCGGTCGCGCACCCGCCACAGCTTGTGCAGGTCACCGGGCATCGAGCCGGCCGCGCACAGCACCACGTCCCGGGGGTCGCTCAGCTCGTTCACCAGGCCGAGCACCGTGCTCTGGGCGAGCGGCTGCTTCTCCGGCGAGACACCGGCCCTCTCGACCGAGGAGTCCCACGCCGACCACAACCGGGCCTGCTCCGCCCGGTACTCCCCCGGCACGCTCCAGCCCTCCAGCGCCGCGGTGAGAGCGGTGAGGGCCTCACGGGCGTCGGCGACCACCGCCAGCCCGGCCTGCTTGCCCGCGTCGAAGTTCGCGACGTTGACGTTGACGAACCGCACCCCCTCGGCCTGGAACGCGGTACGCGAGGCGGTGGTGAAATCGCCGTACCGGGTGCCGATCCCGATCACCACGTCGGCGTCGCGGGCGATCGCGTTCGCGGCCGTGGTGCCGGTCGAGCCGACCGCCCCCATCAGCTGCGGGTTCCCGTGCAGCAGCGAGCCCTTACCGGCCTGGGACTCCCCCACCGGGATGCCCGTCGCCGCGCAGAAGGCCTCCAGTGCGTCCTCCGCTCCGCTGTAGTGCACCCCGCCGCCGGCCACGATCATCGGCCGGTGGGCGGCGCGGACGATCGCGGCGGCCCTTTCGATGACGGACGCCTCGGCCGGCGGGCGCGCGACGTGCCAGTCCCGGTCGTGGAAGAGCTCGAGCGGCCAGTCGTGGGCCTCGGCCTGCACGTCCTGCGGCAGGGCCAGGGTGACGGCACCGGTCTGCGCCGGGTCGGTGAGCACCCGCATCGCGTTCAGCAGCGCCGAGGGCAACTGCTCGGCCCGGGTCACCCGGTCGAAATACGCCGACAGTGGCCGGAAAGCGTCGTTCACCGTGACGTCGCCGGCCTGAAGGTGCTCCAGCTCCTGCAGCACCGGCGCCGAGCGGCGGGTCGCGAACGTGCCCGAGGGCAGCAGCAGCACCGGGATCCGGTTGATCGTGGCCAGCGCCGCGCCGGTGAGCATGTTGGTCGAGCCGGGCCCGACCGAGGCGGTGCACACCCAGGTCCGCAGCCGGTCGCTCTGTCTCGCGTAGCCGACGGCGGTGTGCACCATGGCCTGCTCGTTGCGGGCCAGAACGTAGGGCAGGCCGGGGCTCTCACCGGCCTCCAGCGCGGCCCGCTCGTGCTGCAACAGGGCCTGGCCGATCCCGGCGACGTTGCCGTGCCCGAAAATGCCCAGGCAACCGGCGAACAGCCGGCGCCGCACCCCGTCCCGCTCGGAGAACTGATGGGTGAGGAACTCGACCGTGGCCTGGGCCACCGTCAGACGCACCGTTGCGCTCATGATCGCACTCCCCCTCCGAAAGGCAGTCGCGGATCGGGTTCCTGCCCCGGCCAGGTGCCCCGCACCCAGCCGTGGCCCGGATCGTCACGGATCAGCCAGTCCCGCTCGTCGCCCGGCCCGGCCATCACGTTGAGGTAGTACAGGTCGTAACCGGGCGCGGCCATGGCCGGGCCGTGCCAGCCGTGCGGCACCAGCACCACGTCACCGGTGCGCACCTCGGCGAACACGTCGATCGGCCGCTGCGCGGTGCCGTAGACCCGCTGATAGCCCACCGGATCCGCGCCCTCGACCACCGCGCCACCCTCGACCCGCGTCTCGAAGTAGTAGATCTCCTCGAGCTCGGCCTCCTGCCCGGGCCGGTGCTCGTCGTGCTTGTGCGGCGGGTACGAACTCCAGTTCCCGGCCGGGGTGATCACCTCGCAGACGATGATCGAATCGGCCTCCAGCACCCCGGGCACACCGAAGTTGCGCACCTCCCGGGTGCTGGCGCCCGCCCCACGGATCTCCACCGGCACACCGGTCGCCGGGTAATACGTGAAGGGCAGCTCCGCAACAGTTCTCGCCGCGCACACCGCCACCCGGGTCCCGGCGGCCCCCGAGAGCCCCAGGCGCGCACCGGAGGGCACGTAGGCGACGTCGGTCGGGCCCACCCACACGCTCTCACGCCCGTCCAGACGCACCGTGTGCCGCTCCCCGGAAGCGGCCGCCACGTCCACCGTCACCCCACCGCTGAGCGGCACGACCACGAATTCCCAGCCGCTCCCGGGCATCTCGTGCCGCACCCCCTCGGCCAGGGTGACCACCCGCAGCCCGGTGTGCGCCCAGCCCTCGACACGATCGTCGATGAGCACGTCGCAGCCCTCACCGGCGGCCGTGCCCAGGGGGCGCTCCCAGGCGCTCATCCGTGCACCAGGCCGGCCGCGACGTCCACGGCCGCGGCGACGTCACCGTCGGGCGGGTACAGCAGCGCCCGCCCGACGACGAGCCCCCGCACCGCCGCCAGTTTCAGCGCCTCCGCCCACTGCGTGTACGTGTCCTGCGGATCACCCTGGGGATCACCGCCCAGCAGCAGCGACGGCAGTGTGGTCGACTCCATCACCCGTTCCAGCTCGGCCACGACCGGCAGCTTGAGCCAGGTGTGCGCGCTGCCGGCGCCCAGCCCGGAGGCGATGCCGATGGAGGTGATGGTGCTGTCCGGGTCGAGCAGGTTGCGGACCTTGCCGCTCGGGGCGTCGCGCACCGACAGGAACGGCTCGATCATCGCGACCAGCCCCCGGGCCGCGAGCGCGTCCACCGCGCGGGCGGTCGACTCGAGCGTGGCGACGGTGCCCGGATCGTCGAGGCAGATGCGGGTCAGGGTCTTGCCGCCGTCCAGGCCGCGGGCGGCGATCTCGTCGGCGGTGTACCCGGTGAAGCGGTCGTCGAGCTCGAACCGGGCGCCCTGCAGCCCGCCCCGGTTCATCGAGCCGAAGACCAGCTTGCCCTCCAGGGCGCCCATGAGCAGCAGGTCGTCGAGCACGTCGGCGGTGCCGAGCACCCCGTCGACGCCGGGGCGCGACAGGGCGGTGGCCAGGCGCTCGAGCAGGTCGCGGCGACGCCCCATGGCCAGGGCGTCACCGCGCACGCCGAGCGCGCCGCGGGCGGGGTGGTCGGCGGCCACGACGAGCAGCTGCCCGTCGGGAGGCAGCAGGTCGCGGCGGGTGCGGGAGGCCCAGGCCGACCGGATGCGCTCGGGGTGCCGGGCGCGGATCTCGGTGAGGTCCAGCATGTCGGAAGTCCTTACCTGGTGGGGTGGGTGGACAGGGCGGCCCGGACCTCGCCCTCCGTGGGCATGGCGGTGGAGCACTCCAGGCGGCCCGCGACCAGGGCCCCGGCGACGTTCGCGAACTCGACGACCCGGCGCAGGTCCCAGCCCGCGAGCAGGCCGTGCACGAGGGCGCCGCCGAACGCGTCGCCGGCGCCGAGGCCGTTGACGACCTGCACCGGGTGCGGCGGCACCTCGACGCGCTCATGAGCGGTCGCGGCCAGCACCCCCCGGGGTCCCTGCTTGACCAGCACCAGTTCGAGGCCCCGGTCGAGGAGGGCGTCGGCCGCCCGGCCGGGATCGCTCTCCCCGACCGCGATCTCGCACTCCTCGCGGTTGCCGACGGCGACCGTCACGTTCTCCAGAGCCGCGGCGACGGCGGAGGCGGCCTGTTCCGGCGCGGCCCAGAACATCGGCCGGTAGTCGAGGTCGAGCACGGTGAGCGGGGTGCGCCCGCGGGCGGCCCAGGCCGCGTGATGGGCCGCGCGCGAGGGGTTCTGGGACAGGCCGGTGCCGGTGGCCCAGAAGACGCGGGCCTCGCGGATCTCGTCCAGGGGCAGGTCGTCGCTCTCGATGAGCAGGTCGGGTGCGGTCGGGTAGCGGTAGAACCAGAGCGGGAAGTCGTCGGGCGGGAACACCTCGCAGAAGGTGACCGGGGTGGGTGGCCCGGCGACCTCGGCGATGAACCGCGGGTCGACGCCGAGCCGCTGGGCCTCGCGCCGCACGTACCGGCCGAACGCGTCCTCGCCGGTGCGGGTGATCAGGGCGGTGCTGCGCCCGTAGCGGGCCGCGGCCACCGCGACGTTGGTGGCGCTGCCGCCGAGGAACTTCTCGAACGTGCGCACGTCTTCCAGGCCGACGCCGTGCTGCAGCGGGTAGATGTCCACCCCGGTGCGCCCGATCGCGACCAGGTCGAAGCGGTCGGAGCTCACCGGTACAGCTCCGGACGGGGCCCGGGATCGACGCTCTCGGTCCGGCCGGAGGCGAGCGAGGCGACCCCGGCGCGGGCCGCCACCGTGGCCGCGTACCCGTCCCACGCGCTCGGGCCGCCGGGCGTGCCCTGTCCCACCGACTGCACCCAGCTGCCCAGCTCGATGCGGTACGCGTCGGCGAAGTGGGCCACGAAGTCGTCGCGCACCCGCCGCCCGTGCAGCCCGGCGACCCGGGTACTGAGGGTGGAGGCCGGCTCGAGGCTCCCGCTGCCCCTGGTGCCGACGACCTCGCAGCGCACGTCGTAGCCGTAGCCGGCGTTGACGAACACCTCGACACTGGCCATCACCCCGCGCCGGGTCCACAGCGTCGCCAGCTGCGGATCGCGAAAGCCCTGCGTCACCGGCGATTCCACCCGGATCGCGGTGAGTTCGTCGCCGAGCAGCCAGGGCACCGTGTCCAGCTCGTGCACCATCGAGCCGGTCACCAGGCTCACGTCGTCGGTGCTGGTGGTGGAGGACGCGTTGCGGTGCACGGCGTGCACCAGGCGCACCTCCCCCAGCTCGCCGTCGGCGATCGCCGCTCGCAGCGCGACGAAGCCCGGGTCGTAGCGGCGCATGAAACCGATCTGCACGAAACGTCTTCCGGCGGCGACCTCGGCGTCCACGACGCGCCGGGCGTCTTCCGCGGTCACCGCGAGCGGCTTCTCGCACAGCACCGGCTTGCCCGCCTTCACGCAGGCCACCGCCAGGTCGGCGTGCGTGAAGTCGGGTGAGGCGATGACGACCGCGTCCACCTCCGGGTCTTCGATCAGCGCCTCGGCGCTGTCGGCCGGCGGTATCCCGACTCCCGTTCTGACGGTGTCGAAGACCTGGGTGACGCGGGCGGCGGGGACGCTCGTGGTCAGGGTGCGGATGTGGTCGGCCCCCATCGCCCCGACCCCGACGACGCCGATCCGGACCTCGTTCATGTGGCTCCCTCCAGCGTGACCCAGCGGCGTTCGTCCGCCGAGACCTTCATCGCCTCCACGGTTTCCGCGGCGACCAGTGCGTCCCGGATCGTGGCGCCGACCGGCCTGCCGGTGACGATCGACTCGGCCAGCCGGTACGCCTCGACCACTTTCAGGTCGTCGTAGCTCATCGGGTTGGCCGCGCCCGGCTGGAACGCGCCCAGCTCACCGTGCGCCGGGGTCACCATCAGCGTCGCGTACTGCGCGTCCTGCACGTCCTGGTCCAGGCACACGCGCAGCTCGCCCATGCGCCGGTAGTTCCAGGCCAGCGCCCCCTGGGTGCCGTGAACCTCGATGGAGTAAGCGTTCTGGTCGCCGACCTCGGTGCGGCTCGACTCCAGCACGCCCCGCGACCCGTCGCGCAGACGCAGCAGGGCCGCGACGTAGTCCTCGTTCTCGACCGGCCGGCGGGGCCCGTCCGCACCCCGGCTGAAGTGCGAGGCGGCCCCGACCGCGGCCGGGCGCTCGGGGATGAACGTGGCCCGGTCGACCACCAGCTCGGACAGCTCGCCGACCACGAACCGGGTCAGGTCGACCGCGTGGCTGACCAGGTCGCCCAGCACCCCCGACCCCGCGTACTCGTTCTGGAAACGCCACGTCAGCGCCCCGTCCGGGTGCGCGGAGTAGTCCGAGCAGAAGCGCACGGCGGTGTGCTCGACCCGGCCCAGGCGGCCCGAGCGCACCAGCTCGCGGGCGTGCTCGACGGCCGGGGCGTTGCGGTAGTTGAACCCGGCGGCCGCCTGCACCCCGGCGGCCTCCACCGCCTCGGCGATCTGGCGGGTCTCGCCCGCGCCCCGGCCCGCGGGCTTCTCCACCCACAGGTGCTTGCCCGCCGCGGCCGCCGCGACGGCCACCTCCCGGTGGATGAAGTTCGGCCCGGTCACGCAGACCACGTCGATGTCGTCGCGGGCGACCAGTTCCCGCCAGTCCCGGAACCGGTACTCGAAACCGAACGCCTGCGAGGCTCTTTCGGCCCGATCGTCGGACGCGGTGTCGGCCACCGCCACGAGCCGCGGCCGGAGGGACAGGCCCGGGTAGTGCTGCGGCAGGCGGCTGAAGGCCCGGGCGTGCACCTGCCCCATCCAGCCGAACCCGACGACACCGATCCCGAGTTCCCTCACTGCAGGTCCGCCCTCAGCTCGCTGACCACGCTGGAGTCGGTGCCCATCGTGCGTTCCAGCTCGTGCGCCAGCGACTCCAGCTCCGCACCCCCGGCCATCATCGAGACCAGCTCGTCCATCGGCAGGTCCTTCTTGGCGAAGTCGCCCAGGCTGCGCCCGCGCCGCAGCAGCACGAACCGGTCGCCGACCGGATGGGCGTGGTGCGGGTTGTGGGTGATGAAGACGACGCCCAGTCCCCGGTCACGCGCCTTGGCGATGTACTTCAGCACCACTCCGGACTGCTTGACGCCCAGCGCCGCCGTCGGCTCGTCGAGGATGAGCACCCGGGCGCCGAAGTGCACGGCCCGGGCGATCGCCACGCACTGCCGCTCCCCGCCCGAGAGCGTGCCGATCGGCTGGTCGACGTCACGCAGGTCGATGCCCATCGCGGCGAGCTCGGTGCGGGTCGTCTCCTTCATCCGCGCCACGTCCAGCCGCCGCAACGGACCCCGGCCGCGGGTGACCTCACTGCCGAGGAAGAAGTTGCGCCACACCGGCATGAGCGGCACCACGGCGAGATCCTGGTACACCGTGGCGATCCCGGCGTCCAGCGCCTCGCGGGGGCTCGAGAGGCGGCGCTCCTGGTCGTCGATCAGCAGGGTGCCCTCACCGTGCGGGTGCGACCCCGCCAGGATCTTGATGAGCGTCGACTTGCCCGCGCCGTTGTCACCCAGCACGCAGGTGACCTCCCCCGAACGCACCGAGGTGCTGATCCCCTGCAGGGCGATGACGTTGCCGAACCGCTTGCCCAGGTCGCGGACCTCGATGAGCGCGCTCACCGGGCCAGCTCCGCCCGGCGGCGCACCCATTCGTTGAGCAGCACCGCCCCCAGCAGCATCGCGCCGAGAAAGGTGCGCAGCCAGTTGCTGTCCCACCCGGAGTAGACGATGCCCTGGTTGACCATCCCGTAGATCAGGGCGCCGAAGGCCGCCCCGATCGCCGAGCCGTAGCCCCCGGTGAGCAGGCACCCACCGACCACCGCGCAGATGATGTAGATGAACTCCTGGCCGACACCGGTGTTGCTCTGCACGGTGGAGGTACGGAACAGCGTCAGCATCCCGACCAGCCACCCGGCCGCCGCGGTCGTCATGAAAAGACCCACCTTGGCCCGGAACACGGGCACCCCGACCTGCCGGGCCGCCCCCTGCGCGCCGCCCAGCGCGAAGATCCAGTTACCGACCCGGGTGCGCATCAGCACCCACGTCGCCACCGCCGTCACCGCGACCCACCAGAACACCGAGGCGTAGACGGAGCCGTTCTCACCCCAGTGCAGCGCCGACCCGAAGAGCACCCGGGGCTGGTCGTAGAACGGCACCCGGGACATGCCCTGGATCGCGACCTGCCCGATCAGCGCCTTGGTGCCGGCCAGGTCGACGCCCTGCAGCACGAAGAACGTGCCCAGCGTGACGATGAAACTCGGCAGGCCGGTCTTCATCACCAGCACCCCGTTGAGCGCACCGACGGCCAGGGCCAGCACCAGCGCGACCAGGATCGCCACCCAGATGTTCAGGCCGTACTCGGTGGTGAGGACGCCGACCAGCAGACCGGTGAACCCCGTCATCGCCCCGGCCGACAGGTCGAACTCACCACCGATCATCAACAGCGCCACCGCGACCGCCATGATCCCGATGGTGGACGAGCCGAGCAGCCACGTGCTCGAGCCGCCCGAGGTCGCGAACGCGTCGGTGGTGAACGAGAACCAGGCGAAGATGACCAGCGCCGCGACCATCGCGCCGCTCTCCGGTCTCTTCAGCACCTTCGTGACGCCCGACGAACCGCTGACCCGCTCGTCCTCCGCCACCGCGGCCGCCATCAGCGCGTGCCCTTGGCCGCGTACTCGGCCACCTGCGCGGCGTTGTCCTTGGTCACGAACGCCGGGCCGGAGTTGATCGGCTGGCCGCCACCCACGTCGTTGCCGTTGACCGACTTCAGGTACAGCGTGGTCACCCCGAGAAAGCCCTGCACGTAGGGCTGCTGGTCGACGGCGAAAAGGATCTTGCCGTCCTCGATGTTGCTGACCACGTCCTCGGACAGGTCGAACGTCGCGATCTTGGCATCGCTGCCCGACTCCCCGACCGCGTTCACCGCGTCCACCGCGTACTGACCGCCGAGGGTGAGCACCGTGTCGACGTCCGGATCCGCCTGCAGCTTGGAGGTGACCGAGGCCTGCACGGCCGCGTCGTCGGTGCCGTCGACCTGGAGGTTCTCCATCGCGCCGAACGCACCGGCCGACGACTTGCAGCGTTCCTCCAGGCCCACGTTGCCGGCCTCGTGGATCACGCAGATCGCCTTCTTCAACCCCTCGGACTTCAGACGCTCACCGACCGCCTCGCCCGCGACCGACTCGCTCTGGCCGATGTGCGTGATCGCCCCGAACTCGGCCGAGCGATCCACCCCGGAGTTGATCGTGACCACCGGGATGCCCGCCGCCACGGCCGCTTTCACGCTCTCCTCGAGCCCGTCCGGGTTGGCCATCGAGACCACGATGCCGTCGGACTTGCTCGCCACCGCCGCGTCGATCAGCTGCGCCTGCTTGGCCGGGTCCGGATCGGCGTTGTACTCCACGGTCGCGCCGTAGTCCTTGCCCGCCTTCTCGGCGCCCGACTTCACCCGGTCCCAGAACGCGTCGCCCGGGCCGGAGTGCGTGATCACCGCGTAGGTGAACCCGCTGTCCGCCGTCCCCGACGCGTCCTCCTCCTTGCCCGTGCCGCTGCACGCGGCCAGCACACCGCCGGCCAGCAGGACCGCCCCGATGGTGCCGAGCACTCGCTTGGTGTTCACGTGCATCCCCTGTCGTCAGGGAGACCACCACCGGTCTCCGTGGAAGCACCGCAGGCCGAACGCTGAACTACGCCAGAGCATCTTCGACGAAGGCCAGGCAACGGCGCACGTCGGCGACCGGGCCCTCGCCGTCGGGCTCACCGTCCCGCAGCATCAGATCCTGCTCCAGGACGTACCACCCGCGATACCCCGCGGCCTCGAGCGCGTCGATCATGGCCCGTACGTCCACCGATCCCTGACCCAGAACCCTCCACAGGCCCCCGGCGACCGCGTCGGAGAACGAGATCTCCCCCGCCCGGACCCGGGCCGCCAGCGCCGCGTCCACGTCCTTGAGGTGCACGTGAGCGACCCGCGCCGGATTCGCCAGCGTGATCGCGACCGGATCGGCCCCCGCGGCCACCAGGTGCCCGGTGTCGACGCACAGGCCGATGCGCGAGCCCTCGAGCACCCGCCGCACGTCGTCGGCGTTCTCCACCAGGGTGCCCATGTGCGGGTGCACCACCGCGAGAAGGCCACGCGCACCGACGTGTTCGGAGATCCGGTCGAGACGTGCGAGCAGCGTCGTCCACTGCGTGTCGTCGAGCACCGGCCGCGCGTCGTACCCCTGGCCCCCGGTGACCGCGGCCAGCACCACCACGCCCGCGCCGGCCGCCCGGCAGGCATCGACGAACGCGTCGACCGCGGGCAGCGGGTCGTGGCGGTCGTCGTGCAGCACCACCGGGAGGAAGCCGCCGACCGCGCGCAGACCGTACGAGCTCAGGGTCGCGGCCTTGTCGGCGGGGGCGTCGGGCAGGAAACCGTCGGGGCCGAACTCGGTGGCCCTCAGACCCAGTGAGCGCATGTCACCCAGCACGCGCTGTGCGGGCAGCTGGTGGCCCCAGCCCGGGACCTCGCAGACGCCCCACGAGATCGGGGCCCCGGCAATACGGTCGGTGAACATCGTTGTTCCTTCCGCTCACGAGTTTGTCATGACAAACTGTTCCGGATCCCTGCACTGTGGTTGCTGCCACACTCGTTGTCAAGGGTCGATCACCAGCACCGGAAGGGGTGGACGAGCATGGATCCCTTCGCCCTCGACCGCTCGAGTCCGGTCCCCCTGTACTTCCAGATCGCCGAGCAGTACGAGCAGGCGATCGTGGACGGACGGCTCCGGCCGGGCGACCGGCTCGAGACCGAGGTCGCCCTGGCCCGGCAGCTGGGGCTCTCGCGCCCGACCGTGCGCCAGGCCATCCAGCTGCTCGTCGACAAGGGCCTGCTGGTGCGCAAGCGCGGCGTCGGCACACAGGTGGTGCACGCGCAGGTGCGCCGGGCGCTGGAACTGACCAGCCTGTTCGACGACCTGAGCCGCGCCGGTCAGGCGCCGCGCACCCAGATCCTCGGGCTGAGAAGGGTTTCCGCCGAGCCCGCCCAGGCCCAGCCGCTGCAGGTGGCGCCGGGCGAGCCGATCTGGCTCCTGGAACGGCTGCGCCTGGTGGGCGACGAACCGCTCGCGGTCCTGCGCAACTGCCTGCGCACCGGCCTGGTCGACCTCGAGGCCTTCGATCTCGAGCGCCAGGGTCTGTACGGCTCGCTGCGCCGGGCGGGCATCTCGATGTCGGTGGCCCGGCAGCGCGTCGGGGCGCGCCGGGCCTCACCCGCCGAAGCGGCTCTGCTCAGCGAGGATCCGGGCGCGCCCCTGCTGACCATGGAGCGCACGGCCTACGACAACGCGGGGCGCGTGGTCGAGTTCGGGCAGCACGTGTACCGACCCGACCTGTACTCCTTCGAGACGACGCTGGTGCAGCGGTAGACCTGGGTGCGGCGGCAGACCTCGGGTGGCAGGAGACCTGGGTGCGGCGGCAGACCTGGGTGCGGCGGCAGAACGGGTCGCCGCACTCAGCGCACGACGTCGAAGACGTTCTTCTGCACACCGTTGCCGTAGGTCTCGTGCTCGACGAGAACCAGCTTCTGCCTGGCCTTGTCGGTGTCGCTGAACAGCCGCTTGCCCGCGCCCAGCAGCACCGGGAAGACCAGCAGGTGGTAGCGGTCGATCAGGCCGGCGTCGGACAGCGCGTGGTTGAGCCGGGCGCTGCCGTGCATCAGGATCGGGCCGCCCTCGGTCTGCTTCAGCGCGGCGACCTCCTCGAGCGATCGCAGGATCGTGGTCGGCCCCCAGTTGTCGACCAGGTCGCCCTCACCCAGCGTCGTCGACACGACGTACTTGGGCATCTCCTTGTAGGTCGAGAACTCCTCCATCGCGGGCCAGACCGGGCTGAACGCCTGGTAGCTGACCCGCCCGAGCAGCAGGGCGCCGGCCTCGGTCTGCTCCCGGCCCTTGATCTCGTAGGCCTCGGGCACGAACTCGATGTCCTGGTAGGTCCAGCCCGAGTTGCGGTACTCGGGCTCCCCGCCGGGGCCCTCCACGACGCCGTCGAGCGAGACGAACGCGGTGCTGATCAGAGTGCGCATGGCTGCTTCCTGTCGTCGGGTCCGAGCGGCGCGAGTCTACGCAGGTCATCCTTTGGTTGACCGGTGATCTCGCACTTCGGGCGGACGCCGGTGAACGATCCGGTGCGTACCTTCATCAACAGGACGAAGCGCCACCCAGGCCTTCCAGTCACGTGGGGAGCACATCATGAACAGCACCGCCGGCCACCGGCCGAACCCGGCCCAGCTCGTCCTGGCCAGCCGCCCGGCCCTCGCCTACCTGGCCGTGGTGACCGCGGCCGGGCTCTTCACCGTCTGGTCCACCTCGACCCACGACGCCCCGGACGCCGACCTGTCCGGTGTCTGGCCGATTTTCGCGACGCTGCCGTGGTCACTGCCCCTGATGACGGTGACGCCGGAGAACCCGGCCGCCTTCGCCGCGGTCATCGCGATCAGCGCTCTGGTGAACGCCACCCTGATCGCCTGGGCCACCCGGCGTCGCTCCTGAGACGCGTCCACCCGGGCCGCCGGCAGCGCGCCCGTTCACCGACACGTCACCCCACCGACCCCGCGTCCGTCGGATCATGGTCGTTCCCGCACCTGCCGCTCCCTGGCGACAAGGACGACGCATGAGCACAGACGCCTTCGACCTGAAGACCGGGAACCTGCCCGCCCCCGAGGTGCGCGACCTGCCCGAACCACCGCGGAGAATGGCCCGGCTGATCGGCCCGGGCATCGTCGCCTCCGGTGTCGGCCTGGCCTCGGGCGAGTTCATCCTGTGGCCCTACATCACCAGCCAGGTCGGGCTCGTCTTCCTCTGGGGAGCCGCGCTCGGCCTGACCGTGCAGTGGTTCCTGAACATGGAGATCGAGCGCTACACCCTGGCCACCGGCGAGACCGCGCTCAGCGGGTTCAACCGCTACTGGAAGCACTGGGGCCTGTTCTTCGTGCTGCTGGCCGTGTTCCAGAATCTCTGGCCGGGCTGGGTGACCGCCGCCGCGACGATGCTCACCTACCTGTTCGGCGGGAACGTCACGGTGATCGCCGTGCTCATGCTGCTGACGATCGGGGCCCTGCTCACGCTCGCCCCGGTCGTCTACACGCTGATGGAGCGGCTGCTCGTGGTCAAGGTCGCGGTGATCGGGCTGTTCTTCGTCGTCGCGGTGAGCCTGGCGATCACGGCCGACACCTGGAAGGCCCTGCCCGACGCCGTCACCCACGCCGGGCAGTTCCCCGGCGACATCGAGTTCGCCGTCCTGATGGGGGCCATCGCCTTCGCCGGGGCCGGCGGCGGGCAGAACCTGTGCCAGAGCAACTGGATCCGTGACAAGGGCTTCGGCATGGGCGCCTACCTGCCCCGGCTGACCAGCCCGATCACCGGCCGGCCGACGGCCGCGACCGCTTCCGGCGCAACGGTCTTCGAACCGACCCCGGTGAACCTGCGCCGCTGGCAGCGCTGGTGGCGCTTCGCCAACTGGGAGCAGGCCCTGACCTTCGCCCTCATCACCTTCGTGACGATCCTGCTGACGTCGATGCTGGCGCACTCGACCGTGCTCGGCTCGGCCGGCCTGGTCAACACGATCGACTTCCTCGACGTCGAGGGCCAGGCCCTGAAAACCGCGGTGGGCGGCTGGTTCGGCACCCTGTTCTGGGCGGTCGGCGCGTTCTCCCTGTTCGCCGCGGCCGCCGGGATCGTCGACTACACCAGCCGCCTGATCGCCGACAACCTGAAAGTCACCTACCTGGGCCGCCGCCCGGTCAGCGAGAACACGATCTACTTCGCCGGCGTCTGGGTGCTGGTGCTGATCGGTGCGTCGATCCTCGCCGTCGGCCTCGATCAACCCCTGGTGCTGCTGGTGATCTCCGCCTGCGTGGCCGGCGTCAGCATGTTCTTCTACAGTTTCCTGCTGCTCCTCATGAACCGCCGGGCCCTCCCCCAGGCCATCCGAGTCGGCGGGATCCGCGCCGCCGCACTGCTTTTCAGCACGGGTTTCTTCGGCACCCTGTCGGTGATCACGATCTCCACGCAGGTGCAGAAGTTCTGACCCCACCGACGGGGCACGCGCCGGTCACCACCGGCGCGCCCCTCACCGGACGTCGTGATTCCCCCCCCCGAAGAGGTCGTCTGGAAGACTCGCCCCGTCGAGTCGCCCGGACGAAGGAGCATGCATGAACGCCGAACGCGAGGTCCGGGCCCGGATCGAGCAGGGGCTCGTCCACACCGAGTCGCAGGCCGCGTTCCGGAACCACCTCCGCCGCACCGACGAGATCTTCGCGTACAACCACACCCCGCCGGGCGAGGCGTCCCGGCGCCGCGAACTGCTCGAGGCCATCCTCGGGTCGGTCGGGGCCCGCACGGTGCTGCTGCCGCCGTTCCACGCCGGGTTCGGCAGCAACGTGCATATCGGCGACGACTTCTTCGGCAACGTCAACCTCACGTTCGTCGACGACGTGGACATCCGCATCGGCCACGGCGTGATGATCGCGCCCGGCGTCACGCTCACCACCACCGGGCACCCGGTGCACCCCGACCGCCGCGTCGACTTCGCCCGCTTCTCCGAGCCGATCGTGATCGAGGACAAGGTCTGGATCGGCAGCAACGTCGTCGTCCTGCCCGGGGTGCGGATCGGCCGGGGCTCCGTCATCGGCGCGGGAAGCGTTGTCAGCCGGGACATCCCGCCGATGGTCGTGGCCCTCGGCGCGCCCTGCCGGGTGCTGAGACCGATCACGGACGACGACCTCACCACCCGCGCCTAGGCCTGTCCGGGCCGGGCGGGGCCAGACTGTTGTCCCTACCCTGGTGACCATGCCCGATCACTCGTTCCCCCAGGCGTCCGCCATCGAGCAGGCCGCCCGGCAGATCGACCCGGTCTTCACCGGCACACCCCTGACGAGCACGGCCTCACTCGACCGCACCCTGGGGTGCCGGATGCTGGTCAAGGTCGAGACACTGGGCCCGCTGCGCTGTTTCAAGGGCCGCGGCACCGACTGGTTCGTGCGGGGCCTCGACGCGGAGCCGGGCACCGAGCTGGTCACGGTGTCGGCCGGCAACTTCGGTCAGGGCGTCGCGCGGGCCGCGGCGAGCCGGGGGCTCCGCGCGACGGTGTTCGCCGCGCGGGCCGCGAATCCGGCCAAGGTCGAGGCCATGCGCGCGCTGGGGGCGCAGGTGCACCTCGTGGGCCGCGACTTCGACGAGGCGAAGGAGGCCGCGCTCGACCACGCCCGGGCCGGCGGTCTGCGGATGGTCGTCGACGGTGACGAGCGCGCGATCGCCGAGGGGGCGGGCACGATCGCCCTGGAGATCGAGAGGGCGGTGCCGCAGACGGTGAACGCGATGGTCGTCCCGGTCGGCAACGGCGCCCTGGCCGGTGGGGTGGGCACGTGGTTCCGGCACGCGTCGCCCGGCACCGAGGTCGTGGGCGTCGCCGCGGCCGGGGCCCCCGCGACGGCCCGCTCGTGGCGGGAGGGCCGTCTGGTCGAGACCAGCAGCGTCGACACGATCGCCGACGGCCTGGCCGGGCGCACGGCCGTGGCGTACGCCGTCGACGTCATGCGCGAGGTGGTGCACGACCTGGTCGAGGTCGACGACGAGCTGCTGGTGCGGGCCGTGCGCCTGGTGCACGAGCACCTCGGGCTGGTCGCCGAACCCTCCGGGGCCGCCGGTCTGGCCGCGGTGCTGGCCGATCCCGCGCGGTACGCGGGCCGCACGGTGGCCACGGTGCTGTGCGGCAGCAACATCGATCCGGCCCGCGCCCGCGAGTTCCTGTTCGGCTGACGGTTCGGCTGACGGTTCGGCTGACGGTTCGGCTGACGGGCCCCGCTCACGAACCCCGCTCACGAACCCCGCTCACGAGTTCGCCCGACCGCTGGGCGTCGTCACCCGGACGGGTCTATCCCGGGGGCTTCGACGTGACGACCGTGACTGGATGACGTACCGCGAGCACCGCCCCACGCAGCGGTACATCGACCTGATGAACGAGCGCTACGACGTGCTCCGCTCACACGCCCACGACGGCCAGGTCGAACTGCTGTACGACGGCACCTGGGTGGCCCAGCTGGCGGTGCGCGCGACCGGGCCCCTGCGCTGGGTGGCCGGCGAGGGCGTCACGATGGAACTGGCGCTGGCCGCCCTGGAGCGGGAGCTCGGCATCCCGAAGTGGTCGGGCTGAGGTGACCACCCGCGACGGCGCACGCGACCCGCACCGGGGCGGGCCGCGTCCGCCATCGCGCTCTCAGCCCGTGATCTCGGCGGTCGCGACCACGGTCGCGCGGGCCAGGATGTGCGAGGCGATGGTGAAACCGAGGTAGGCCGGGGTGCCCTCGACGGGCACGCCGATGTCCTCGACGTCGAGCGCGTGCACCGTGATGAAGTAGCGGTGCTCACCGTGACCGGCGGGCGGGGCGGCACCCACGAACCGGGCGAGGCCCGCGTCGTTGCGCAGCTGGAAAGCGCCCTCGGGCAGACCGGAACCGGTGTCGTCCCCGGCGCCCGCGGGCAACGAGGTCACCGCCGCCGGGATGTTCGCGACCGCCCAGTGCCAGAAACCGGACTGGGTGGGGGCGTCGGGGTCGTACACGGTCACCGCGTAGCTCTTCGTGCTCTCGGGAGCGCCGGACCAGGTCAGGTCCGGGGAGACGTCCTGGCCACCGGGAACACCGAACGCGCCGGACATCTGGGCGTCGGCGAACGCCTGGCCCGGCGCGGCGGCGGTGCTGGTGAGGGTGAAGGAGGGGACCTGCGGGAGGCGGTCGAACGGGTTGTTCATGCGGGTGCTGCTCCTGAAACGGGGCGACTGGCTGACGGGCTCAACTCTGCGGCCCGGCCGCCGGCACAGGGAGATCTCCCGCATGCTGGTGCCCGGAGTGCCACCCTGCGCGGTGGACGCCGGTGCCCGTGAGCAGGGACGCTGGGGCGGTGACGGTTCCGAGGACGAAGAGCAGGCCGGAGCTGTCCGCGTTCCTGATGGCGATGCGGGCACGGCTGCGGCCCGAGGACGTCGGCCTGCCGCCGGCCGCCCGTCGCCGCACCCCCGGCCTGCGCCGGCAGGAGGTCGCGCAGCTCGCGGCCGTCAGCATCGACTGGTACATCCGCCTCGAGCAGGGCCGGGTCGGGGTGCCGGGCACGGCCGTGCTCGACGCGGTGGCCCAGGCCCTCGCGCTGTCCGAGGCCGAGCGGCATCACCTGCACCTGATCGCCCGCGGTGAGGCGCCGCCGCCCACCCCGGTGCCGGCCCCGGTCAGCGACTCGCTGCGGACCCTGCTGCACGGCCTGCCGACGACCCCGGCCTGGATCCTCGACCACCGCTTCGACGTGCTGGCCCACAACGCCGCCTCGAACGCCCTGTTCGGGCCCGGCTTCACGGTCGGCGTGAACTCCGCCGAGCAGCTCTTCCTCGATCCGGGCGCCCGCGACTTCCAGCTCGACTGGCCCCGCATCGCCCGCGAGAACGTCGGCAACCTGCGCGCGAACCTGGCCCGCCACCCGTCCGACCCCCGTCTGAGCGCCCTGATCGAGAAGTTGCGCAGCGGCAGCGCCGATTTCGCGCAGTGGTGGGACGACCAGACGGTCGGCGAGCGCACCCACGGCACCAAGCGCCTGCGTCATCCGGCCGTGGGCGTGATCACCGTTCGCTACGACGTGCTCGCCGTGCAGGACGGCTCGGGCCAGCGCCTGTCGGTGGTCACCCCGGCCGACACCCACGCCCAGGACGCCTTCCTCACGATCCTCGCCCGGGGGCCGGGTCTGCGCGTGGTCGGCTGATCCCGCACCGCCCGGGCTATCGTGCACGGATGACTGCACCTGTGGGTGGGCTCGGAGCGGCGTCGGCCGTGCTGTGGGACATCGACGGCACCCTGCTGACGTCGGGCGGGGTGGCGGCCCAGGCGTTCCTGCGCGCGGTGGAGGAGGTCGTGGGGCGTCGGCCGGTGCTCGACGGGCTGGAGTTCGGCGGGCGCATCGACCCGGAGATCGCCACGCTGCTGCTGGCCTCGATCGACCACGACGACAGCCACGTGCCGGCGGTGCTGAAGCGCCTGGACGAGCTGGTCCAGGCCGACCTCGAGGCCCTGCACGCGCACACCCGGGTGCTGCCGGGCGTGACCGGCGTGATGGCCCGGCTGGTGGACGCGGGGGTACCGCAGACCGTCGTCACCGGCAACATCCGTAGCGTCGCGCGGGCGAAACTCACCGCCGGTGAGCTGATTCCGCCGATCGACCCGGAGCTGGGCGGGTACGGCGACAGCGGCACCACACGGGTCGAGGTGGCCCGTTCCAGCCTGGTCGCGGTGTTCGGCGACGACTGGGCGGCGCACGCCGACAACTGCTGGATCATCGGCGACACCCCGCGCGACCTGGCCTGCGCGCAGGCGCTGGGGTTGCGGTGCGCGCTGGTCGCGAGCGGGCGCACGGGTGTGGACGCGCTGAGCGGCCTGGGTGCGGACGTCGTGCTGGGCGGGCTCGGGACGACGGACGACGTGGCCCGCCTGTGGGGATGAGCCGGGCGGGATGAGCCGGGCAGGGTGAGCAGGACGGGGCCCACCCGGCCCGGCACCCTGCCGTCAGCCGATCGTCGTTCTCCCCGAGGCGATCTCGAGCAGCCGGTCGAGCGCGGCCTCGGCCGGGTAGGACGAGCAGACACTCTCGGCGACGTGCGCCGCGGCCCGGGCGTGGGCCGGGGTGGCCAGCACCTCGGCCACGGCCGCGGCGATCTCACCGGGTGCCGTCACCGTGCGCCCGGCCCCGACGGAGGCGACCCGCTCGGCGTTCATCGGCTTGTCGACCCCCATCGGCAGCACCACCAGCGGGATTCCGGCGGACAGGGCCGAGAGCACGGTGCCGGCCCCACCCGCGGTGACCACCACGTCCACACCGCTGTCGAGAAGGTCTTTCATGGGCACGAACCCGGCCACCTGCACCCGATCGGGGTCCGGCTGCCGATCGCCGAGGTCACCGGCGACGTGCGGGGCGACGATGACGTCGACGTCGAGCTCGAGCAGGGAGTCCAGCGCCCCGCCGAGGGCCTGCGGGTCGTCGACGAGCGTGCCCAGCGTGAGCAGCACGGTCGGCCGATCGCCGCGCCGGGTGCGCCGCCACGGCGCTCCCTCGCCACGGTGCGGCACGGCGCGCACCGGGATGCGCGGCGCCGGGTACACGTCGGACGGGCGCAGCAGGGCGTCCGGCCACGGGTCGAGATAGGCGACGGGACTCGTCAGCGTCACCCCCTCCTGGGCCACCCGCTCGGCCGCGGCCACGTCGAAGAACTTCGCCAGCTGCTCGTTGAACGGCAGGCTCGCACCGTGCACGGCCCACGGAACTCCCAGTGCCGCAGCCGTGTACGGGCCGAAGAGATCCGCCGCGTCGGCCACGACCAGCCCCGGCGCGAACTCCCGCACCGCCGCCCGGGCCGCCGCGGCCCCCAGGTCCATCCGGGCGTGAACGAAGAAGTCGACGGGGATACGGGCGTTGGCCTCGGTCTCGTCGATCGCGACGTCGCGGGCGTCGACACCGGAGCGGCGCATCACCTCGGCCAGGTTCTCCTCGAGCGAGGGCCCGGCCGGCAGCAGCGTCAACGACGGCGCCAGGTGTGCGACGGACGGGTGGCTGAGCAGGGCGACCTCGTGCCCGGCCCGCTGGGCCGCCCGGGCCAGGGGCAGGATCGGCAGCAGGTGACCGACCGCGGGGCAACTGCTGATCAGGATACGCAAGAACATTCTCCGGTTTCTGGAGGCAAGTATTTTCATCAGAGCCGACTCTGGCGAACATAGCAGCTAGGATCGAGCCGTGGTGAAAGAGGCAGGCAAGGGCCGGCGGGCGGAGTACGCGGAGCAGACCCGGCAGGCGATCCTCGAGGCCGCCCGCGAGCTCTTCGTCGAACAGGGCTACTTCGCCACCAAGGTCGACGAGATCGCCCGCACCGCCCGGGTCGCCCCGGCCACGGTCTACGCGGTCGGCGGCGGCAAGAGCGGTCTGCTGCGGGCCCTGCTGCTGAGCGGCACCGAGACCGACGACATCGACGGCATCCTTACCCGCATCACCACCGCCGACGACCCGCACGACCTCATCGCCTACCTGGCCCGCAGCACCCGCGAGAAGTTCGAGGGCTGGTCGTCGCTCATGCGTCAGGTCGCCGCCGCCGCACCACAGGAACCCGCGGTGCGCGAGAGCCAGGAGATCGCCCACCGCGCCCTGCGCCACGGTCTCGACCTGGGCGCACGGCGGCTCGGCGAGCTCGGCGCCCTGGCGGTGCCGGTCGAGCGGGCCGCCGACATCCTGTGGCTGAACCTCTGCAACGCGGCCTATTTCATCCGCACCGACGACCTGGGCTGGTCGCTCGACGAGTCCGAGCAGTGGCTCACCCGCACCCTCCCCCAGCAGCTGCTCACGGCGTGAGCCTGATCGGGCGGCAGCGCGAACTGGCCGCACTCGAAACCCTTCTCGCGCGATCGGCGAGGGGCGTCGGCGGCCTGCTGGTCTTCGCGGGCCCGCCGGGTTCGGGGCGCACGAGCATGACGGACGCGGCGGTCGCCTCCGCCTCCCGGCTCGGCCTGGAGGTCTCCACGGACTTCGGTGCCGGACCGGGCCTGACCGTGCTCGACGACGCCGGCCCGCTGGACGCCGCGGACCTCGGGCGCATCACGTCCAGCGGGCGGGCCGTCGTGGTGACAGGCCCCGATCCCGGGCTGCCCGTGGACTTCCGCCTCGGCCCGGTCGACCTGCGGCAGCTGCTGCCCGGGCGACCGGCCGAGGCGATCCACGCGATCTGGCTGGCCTCCGCGGGCTTTCCCGGTCCGGCACTCGAGAATGCCTCGTACCTAGAGACTCTCGCCGACGACACCGATCCCGTCACCGCCCTGGCACTGCGCCCGGCGCCGGGCGGCGAGTTCCTGGTTCCGGACGTCACCCGCCTGCGCCTGCTGGAAACCGCCGCCTCTCAGCCTCTTCCGCCCGCGGTCGAGGCCCGGGTCCGGATCCGCTGGGCCCGTGAGCTGCTGAGCGACCCCTCGGCCGCGGCCCGGCGCCGCGAACTCGCCGACGAGGCCGCCCGCCGGGCGCGCGACGCCGGCGACCCGGGGGTGCTGGCCGAGGTTCTCGACGGCCGCCTGCACGCGCTGTGGGACCCGCGGGCCGCGGCGGAACGCCTGGGCACCGCCACCGAGATCATCGACCTCGCCCGGCGGGCCACCGCCCCGGACCTCGAGATGCGCGGCCTGTTCTGGCGGTTCATCGCCCTGGTCGAACTCGGCGACCTGGAGGCGGCCGAGGCCGCGCTGGTGGTGTACGGACGCACCGGGGAACTCGTCGGCGACGCCCAGGCCGCCGTGGTGGTGCTGTCGCGGCAGGCGGTGCTGGCCGTCGTACGGGGCCGTCCCGATCTGGCGGAGGCACTCACGCACCGCGTCGCCCGGGCCGGCCGCAACGCGGGTGTCGCTGACACCGGCCGCCTCACCGCGTCCGTCATCGGCGCTCTGGCCCTGCTGCGGGATGACGCCGAAAGCCACCTGGAACCGCTGCGTCTCACGGCCTGCCGGCTGCCCGGCCACTTCTACGAGGCGACCGCCGCGCGGGTGCTGGCCGTGAGCGGACGCGACGACGAGGCTCGCCTCGAGCTCGAGCGCCTGCTGCCGTCGGTGCGGGCGGGCACCGGACCGCGCTGGCTGGGGGCGGTCGCCGACCTGTCGTTCGTGGCCTCCCGTCTGGGCGATCAGGACACCGCACGGGAGCTGTACGGGATGCTCACGCCGTTCGCGGGCCGGCTGGTCGTCTCGGGCGGGGCGAGTCTGGTGACCGGGCTGGTCGACGACCTGCTCGGACGGCTCGCGACCCGCCTCGCCCGCCCGCTCGAGGCCCGCGCCCACCTCGACCGCGCGGTGGCCCAGGCCGAACGACTCGGGGCGCTGGGCTGGCTCGGGGCGATCCTGCAGGCGCGCGGGGCCCCGGGAGACCGGGAACGCGCGCGGGAACTGGCGGTGCGGCTCGGGTTCGGTGACGTGCGTGCCGACGCCGACGCCGACACCGGCACCGGCACCGAGGGCACGGACGAGTGGCGCCTGACCCGCGAGGGCGACGCCTGGCTGCTGGAGGCGGACGGGGAGACCGCACGGCTGCGCGACATCCGGGGGCTGCACTACCTGAGGCTGCTGGTCTCCGCCCCCGGCCGTGAGATCCCCGCGCTCGATCTGGTGGCCGGGGGCGCCGGACTGCGCACGTCCGCGCCGGATCCGGTTCTCGACGCCCCGGCCCGCGAGGCCTACCGCGCCCGGCTGGCCGCCCTGGAGGCCGAGCTCGACGACGCCGACCGCACCGGCGACGCCCCCCGCGCCACCCACCTGACCACCGAACGTGACGCCCTGATCGCGGAACTGCGCTCGGCGAGCGGTCTTTCCGGACGGCCGCGGCGCCCGGGGGCGGAGGCCGAGCGGGCCCGGGTCAACGCGACCCGGGCGCTCGGCACCGCCCTCGGTCGGCTGGACCCGCTGGCGCCCCGGGCCGCTGCCCACCTGCGAGCCTCGCTGCGCACCGGCGGCCACTTCCGCTACCAGCCCACCGGCGCCGGACCCCGGCGCTGGCGGGTGTCCTGACCGAAGCCGCTCACCCGCAGGGGGCGAGGGCCGTGGAGCCCTGCCCTACGGCCGGGGACCCGAACCGGCCGACTCCAGCACCCGGGCCACGGCCGCCGGATCGGCCAGGTGCGGGAAGTGCCCACTGCCCGGGATCACCGTGATCGCGACCCGCGGCAGCAGCGAGCGCAGCCAGTCCGCATAGGCCGCGGGCGGTTCCGACGACGTCACCCAGTGGTACCCGACGCCCCGGGCGGCGAGTTCCGCCAGTTCCCCGCCCACCCGCGCGTCGATCGTCTCGTCGCTGTCGCGCAGGATCTCGTCCCAGTAGCCGAGCAGCAGGTCCGGACGCGGGTCGGTCGCGGTGGTCACCAGCTCGCGGGCCTGCGGCGGGAGTGCGTCGATGCCCATCCCGGCGAGCATCCGGTTCCAGACGTCACGCCATCCCGGGCCTCGCAGCTGCGGTTCGGCGGCGCGGACCAGGGCGAAGAACGGCCCGGGCCGCAGCATCTGGTCGAGGTTGACCACGGCCGCGGCCGGGTGCACGGCGGCGTACGCGTTCGCGACGATCGCCCCGACCGAGTGGCCCACGACCACCGGGCGCGTGAGGTGGGCCGCCGTGACCTGCTGGTGCACGTCGTCCACCGTGCCGCTCAGGGGGTAACTCTCGCGTCGCGGGGAGCTGCCGTGGCCGGGCAGGTCGATCGCCAGCACCCGGTCGGCGGGGTCGAGGTGGCGGCGCAGCGGGCCGAAGCTGCGGTGGTCGTAGGTGAGGCCGTGGATGAGCAGGTAGTCAGTCACACCCCTGGGGGCGTAACCCGGGAACGAACAATCCGTTCACTCCGGCGGGGGCGTCCAGGGCTGGCCCATCTCGGCGTTGATGCGCAGCAGCAGGCGGGCGAAGAGCTGCACGTCGTCGTCCGGCCAGTGCGCGAGCGTCGACTCGTACCGGGCCCAGCGCGCGCCCCGGGCCTGGTGCACCAGCTCGGCGCCGTGGGCGCTCAGCGTGACCCGCTGCGCCCGCCGATCGCCCTCCTCGACCTCCCGGGTGATCAGGTCGAGGCCCTCCATGATCTTCAGCTGCCTCGACACGGTGGGCTTGCCGATGCCGAAGAAGGCCGCCAGGTCGGTCATCCGCACCGGCCCGGCGTCGTCGAGCCACAGCAGCATCGCGTACGCCCCGGGCTCGAGGTCGGGGTGCAGGTCACGCGACATCCGGGCGGAGAAACCCCGGGCCCGCCGCACCAGCACACCGAACTCGCGTTCGAGCGCGTCGTAGACCTCCTGGCGGGAGCCGTCCTCGGTCGTCGGTTCGGGGGCGGGCATCCCGTCATCCTACTGACCGGCCCCGGCGCGGGTGGACGCGTAGCGCTCCAGGAGCGCGGGCAGCGCCACCGCCGGGGTGCCGTCCAGACGGGCCAGGTCGGCGGGCGTGCTCACGAAGTCGATCGCGGACAGCTCCGGCTCCTCCCGGCGCTGCACCGCGTCGGCCAGCAGCGCGGCGAACCGTTCACGCACCTCGGGCTCGGGCCGGGGCGGTGCCCCGAAGCACACCCCCAGGTTCCCGTTCGGCGCCCACAGCACGGCCCAGCGGGTCAGGTCCGGGGCCGGCACCTCGACGCCCGTCTCCTCCCCGAGCTCGCGCGCGGCGTGCTGACGGATCAGCTCCTCGTGCAGGGGACGGCCGGGTTCCGGCGGCTCCACCGTGCCGCCCGGGATCACCCAGCGCCCGGCCCCGGTGGACGTCCAGGCCGCCGTCCGCCCCACCACGACGCCGGCCGGGGTGGGCTGCGCCGTGGCCACGAACAGGAAGGCGGGTGTCGTGACCTCCGGCATCTCCCTGAGCAGGTGGCGGCGGTAGGTGGCGCGGGCCCATCTGACGAGCAGGCCGCCGCGCCCGTCCGGCTCGGCCCCGAGCACGGTGACCACCGGCCCGTCGAACATCAGCGGGTTGGCGTGCACCCCCTCGCCCCACCGCTCGGCGAGTGCGGCCTCCTGGTGCGGCGCGAGGGCGGGCACCGGCACCTCGGTGAACCTCAGCGGCCCGTCGGCGTCCAGAAATTTCATCGTCGCTGCCTCCCCGTTCCCGACGGCTGAAACAGTGCACGGGTGCACCCGCCGCCCGGCACGAATTCGATGCGCGAGAATCCTCACACGGGCGCTCCGATGGCGCGGGGCACACACTTTCGTGCCTTATTGTCCGGATCATGGCTAAGGCACCTGTCCCACAGAACATTCCAGGCCTGCTCGGCGCTTTCGGGATTCTCAGCCTGGTGGCCGGGCTCCTGGCCGCGGGACTGGCCGTTCCCGGGGCCGCCGCCACCGGCCTGGCCTCCAACAACGCGGTCGACGCGTTCATGGCCCTGCCCAGTGACCTCGAGACCACCCAGGTCTCCGCGACCACCCGCGTCCTGGCCTCCGACGGCTCCCTGATCGCGACGTTCTACGACGAGAACCGCACGCCGGTGAAGCTGGCGAAGATCTCGAAGTACCTGCAGGACGGCGTGATCGCCATCGAGGACGAGCGTTTCCGCGAGCACGGCGGCGTCGACAGCACCGGTCTGCTGCGAGCCCTGGTGGTCAACCAGATCGCCGGTGACGCCTCGCAGGGCGCCTCCACCCTGACCCAGCAGCTGGTCAAGAACCTGCTCAAGCAGGCGGCCTACGCCCAGGACGACGAGGACGCCTACAACGCGGCCTCGGCCAAGTCGAACTCGCGCAAGCTGCGCGAGATCCGCCTGGCCACGGCCCTCGAGAAGAAGATGACGAAGGACGAGATCCTCGAGGGTTACCTGAACATCGCCTGGTTCGGGCGCCAGACCAACGGCGTGCAGGCCGCCGCCAAGTACTACTTCGGCACCACCGCCGAGAAGCTCTCCCTGGCCCAGGCCGCGATGCTGGCCGGGATGATCCAGTCGCCGACGATGTACGACATCTCCGACCCGGACAAGCTCGAGAAGGCCGAGGTCCGCCGGAACCTGGTGCTGCGCAACATGCTCGCCCAGGGCAAGATCACCCAGGCCGAGCACGACGAGGCCGAGCGCACGCCGATCCGCCCGAAGATCACGCCGACCTACCAGGGCTGCGCCAACGCCGGCACCCGCGGCTACTTCTGCGACTACGTCTACAACGTCATCACCAAGGACTCCGGCTTCGAGGCCCTCGGCGAGACCCAGGAGGAGCGCGAGACCGCCATCAAGCGCGGCGGTTACACGATCCGCACCACCCTCGACCCGAAGGTGCTCAAGGCCGCCTGGGACTCGGTGAAGACCCGGATCCCGCCGAACGACCCGAGCCGCGTCGCCACCGCGACCGCCACGGTCGAGCCCGGCACCGGCAAGGTGCTCTCGCTGATCCAGAACAAGTTCTACAACCCCAAGCAGAGCGCGAAGAACACCACGATCAACTACGCCACCGACTACAAGTACGGCGGCTCCTCGGGCTTCCAGACCGGCTCGACCTTCAAGCCGGCCACGCTCGCGGCCTGGCTCGACGCCGGGCACTCGCTCTACGACCAGCTCGAGGGCTCCGCCGGCACGCTGCCCGAGAACTCGTTCAGCTACTGCGGCCAGAACCTGCAGAGCTCGGCCAGCTACACCTTCACCAACTCGGCCGACGGTGAGGGCCAGGGCATGATGAGCGTCTGGGACGCGACCAAGAACTCGGTCAACGGCCCGTACATCCGGATGACCCAGAAGCTCGACATGTGCGACATCCAGGACATGGCCACGAAGCTCGGCATGCACCGCGCCCAGTCGGTGATCGACCCCTGCATCGCGGGCAACTACAGCGCCAAGGCGCCCAAGATGACGAACAAGGTCCCGCAGTGCCAGCCCTCGGTGACCCTGGGTACCGCCAGCCAGTCGCCGCTGACCATGGCCAACGCCTACGCCACGTTCGCCTCGGGCGGTGTGCGCTGCAACCCGACGGTGGTCACCTCGATCAAGGACCGCAACGGCAAGAGCCTCAAGGTGCCCGGCGCCAACTGCAAGCGCACCATCTCGGCCGCGGTCGCCAACACCGTCGCCCTGGGCCTGAGCAAGACCCTGACCGAGGGCACAGCCAAGGGTGTCGGCGCGCTCGCCTCGGGCCAGCCCGCCTCGGTCAAGACCGGTACCACGAACCGGTCGCAGGACACCTGGTTCGTCGGCTTCACCCCGCAGCTGGCCACGGCCGTCTGGGTCGGCCCGGAAACGGTGAACGGCAAGCGCCCGTTCATGCGGAACATCACCATCAACGGCACGTACTACAGCGCCGTGTACGGCTCCAGCATCGGCGGCAAGATCTGGAAGGACGTCATGGCGGCGGCCCTCCAGGGCAAGCCGGTCAAGCAGTTCCCGGACGCCGCGGGCAACCTGGTCGGCACCCCGCCGGCGCCGCCGGAGCCCGAGGAGACCGAGGAGGAGACGCCCGGCGGGGCCACCCCCGGCGGCGGCAACACCCCGGGCAACGGTGACACTCCGGGTAACGGCAACACCCCGGGCAACGGTGACACCCCGGGCAACGCCGGCCCCGGTAACGAGAACACCAACCTGCCCGGGAACGGCCGCTGACCCGAAAGGGCAGATGAGAAACGGGGTGGTGTCCGCGCTCGCGGACACCACCCCGTTCTCGTGCGTGCCTGTCAGGCCGCGGTGCAGACCGGGCGGAACAGCTCCCAGGAACCGATCCGGGTGGCGTCGGAGTGGATCGTGTCGGTGATCCGCCCGCCCCCGCCGACGGCGGTCAGGTAGTGCCCGTTCGTGGTGCGGATCGCGTACCAGCCGCTGCCCTGGGACAGGAACGTGAACCGCTCCCAGGCCTGGATGCGGGTGGCGTCGGAGTGGATCACGTCGGTGATCCGGCCGCCGCCGCCGACCGCGGTCAGGTAGTTGCCGGTCGTGGTGCGGATGCCGTACTCGATGAACGCCTGGCCGGTGCCCGAGTCGACGAGCGTGAACCGCTCCCACGAACCGACCCGGGTGGCGTCGGTGTGCAGGACGTCGGTGAGACGCCCGCCCCCGCCCACCGCGGTCAGGTAGTTGCCGGTACGGGTCTGGATGGTGCAGTTGACGGGCGCGACATCGGCTTTCATCGCTGCGCCCGGCGTCGCCGCGCTCGCCGCGCCCGCCGACGTCACCCCGCCCAGGCCGAGGCCCAGCACTCCGAGCACGACGGCTCCGGCCTTGATCATTCTTCCCGTGATCGTCACGTCTCCCCCTCCGGGTGAACTGGTTTCGTGCTGCTCACCCTGACGGGACCCACGGCGACGGCCATCGGTCGTCCGACCTATGCGGGCCGGATCGGCCCTTTCGGGAAGCTCACTCCACGCCCGCCTCCGCCAGCAGTTCGGTGGTGACCTGCCGGGCGTCGATCCCGGGCACGCCGCGGCTCCCGAACCAGGCGGCCAGATTGCGGACGTCGCGGTACAGGAAGCCGGGTCCGTGCGGGTTGGCGATGAGGTCGACGACCTGGGGAAGATCGATCAGCACCAGGCGCCCGTCGTGCACCAGGACGTTGTAGGCGGACAGGTCGCCGTGGGCCAGGCTGCACCGGGCCAGCACGCCCATCGCCCCTATGGCCTGCTGCCAGAGATCCTGCGCCTGGGCGGCCGGCGGACGCACCTGGGCCAGACGGGGCGCACCCTCCCCGGTTTCGTGGTTGCCCACGAACTCCATCAGCAGCTCGGTCTCCAGCACCTGCACCGGGTACGGCACGATCGGCGCGCCGTAGGCCGAGCTCACCGTCCAGAGCTGGCTCAGGGCACCGAATTCGGATCCGGCCCACTGCCCGGCGATGAGCTCACGGCCGAAGTCGGTGCGCCGGGCCATCGCCCGGTTGCTGCGGGACTCCTTGACGCGGCGGCCCTCCAGGTAGCCGGAGTCGCGGTGGAACATGCGGTGCTCGGTGGAGCGGTACTGCTTGCGGGCCAGCAGACACGAACGGCCGGTGTCCGGCACGGCCCGGCGCAGCAGCGAGACGTCGGCCTCCTTGCCGGTCTTGAGCAGGCCGAGATCGCTGTCCACGGCGGCCAGTTCGGTCACCAGCCAGTCGGGGTACGGACGCGGTCCGCGCCCGGTCGGGGGCGAGTCGGCCCAGGTGCTCCAGCGGTCGCCCCCGCCCGGGACGTCCGGGGCGGGGTCGGGTTCGAGGTCCGGCAGCGGACCGCGGGACGAGCGGGACCTCAGCTCGTCGATCTCGTCGTCGAAACGGGGGCGGCCACGACGGCGGCCGGGATGCTGGTCATATTCGCTTTCGCGCACGGGAGATGTCCTCGGTGAAGATCGGAGTCGAGAGAGAAGGAAGAAGGGCAGGCAGCAGTCGGACAGGCGTCAGCACGGTCACTCGCACGGTCTTTCCTCCTCTCGGCTCCGGGACCCCTCGGGCACCCGGTGATCAGTTCGAGCAGATCGTCGCGCGTCCGGATTCCGGGCGCAACCGAATTACCGCGGCCCGCCCCGGTGGCCGGTGACCGGCACGCCCGGGGCGAGCATCCGTCCCCCGTGGATCATCAGCGGGCGAACCCGGCGGGAGTGAATTCCCCCTCCTCGAGGCGCGTCTCGATCTCCTCGAGGCTATGACCGGTCATCTCGGGCATCGTGCGGTAGAGGAACACGAACGCCGCGACGTTGAAAAGGCCGTACATCCAGAAGGTCTGGCCGGTGCCGATGGTCTCCATGATGGTCAGGAGCGTCAGTGTGATGAGCACGTTGGTGCCCCACAGCGACGCCGACTGCGCGGCCGCCCCGGCGGCCCGGGTGGCGAGCGGGTAGATCTCCGAACCGGTGAGCCAGCCCATCAGCTGGATCCCGCCGGCGGTGAAGGCCATGAACGCGATCAGGGTCGCGATGATCCACGGGATCGCGGACTTGCCGTCGTGACCGGTGACGAAGAACGAGCCCAGCACGAACAGGGCGACGGCCGCGCAGGGCAGGGTCGTCAGGGTCAGCCGGCGGCGCCCGACCCGGTCGATCACGGCCAGCCCGATCAGCTGCGCGATCAGGTAGGTCAGGCCCAGCGCGACCGAGACGCGCAGGGCAGTGGAGTCGGAGAAGCCGTTGTCGGTGAGGATGGTCGGCGTGTAGTAGACGATCATCTCGATGCCCGACAGCTGCGTGAAAATGGCCAGCCCGCAACCCACCACGAGCGCCGGCCGCACCCAGCCGGCCCGCAGACCCGACCAGCCGCGGGTGCCCGCCTCACGCTCGGCCTCGACGTTGCGCCGGATCTCACCGAACTCGCCGTCCAGGTCGGCGTCCGGGTGCCGCACCCGCTGCAGCGCCGCCCGGGCCCCCTCGGGATCACCGCCGCGCAGCAGCCAGCGCGGGCTCTCGGGCAGCCGGAGCATGAGCAGGAACATGAGAGCGGCCGGTACGGCGGCGATTCCGATGGCCAGACGCCAGGCGACGGCCTCACTGGCCCCGACGATCGTGGCGATGACGATGCCGACGCCGATCGCGATCTGGAAGAACAGCACCAGCCGGCCGCGGTAGGCGGTCGGCGCGAGCTCGGCGACGTAGACGGGCGCGGTCTGGGTGGCCCCGCCGACCGCGAAACCCAGCACCAGACGGCTGAGGGACAGCAGGATCGGGCTGGGCGCCAGCGCGGCCGCGGTGGCCCCGACCACGAACACGATGCCGACCAGCAGCAGCGTGCCCCGCCGGCCGCGCCGCTCGGCCAGGTGACTGCAGGTCAGGGCCCCGATGACGGCGCCGACCAGGATCGAGGCGGCGATCACCTGTTCCCAGCCGGAGCCGATGTCGAAGTCGTCGCCGATCTGCAGCAGCGCACCGGAGATGATGCCGGTGTCGTAGCCGTACAGCAGGCCGGAGATGGCCGAGACCAGGGCCACGACCACCACCGATCCGGTCAGTCCCGCGTCATCGTGTGCCTGGCTCGTCATTGCGCCTCCGGCCCTCGAACGTCACTCTCTCGCCCGCAATGCTGACAAGAGGGTGCCTTCCCGGCCATTCGAGGTTCGGCGCGCCCGGTTCTCGGCGCGGGCCTCTGGCTCGCGATGTCCATCGCGATCACGTCCGCACCCTCTTCGGCGCACCGGATCGCAGGGCTGCGGCCCCGGCCGCGAGCGGCCCTATCCTGAGGCGATGCCAGCCCTGCCGTCCGACGACCCCCGCTACGCGCGCACCCGCCAGGCACTGCTCACCGCGCTGCTCGAGCTCGGCGACGACGACCTGGCCGAGGTCTCCGTGGGGCTGCTGGCCCGCGCCGCCGGGGTGCACCGCACGTCGTTCTACAACCACTTCACCTCGCTGCCCGAGGCGGCCGCGGCCGCGCTCGGCGTCGGCATGCACGAGATCATGCGCGAGGACGCCTCGGCCCGGCGCACCGGCATCGCGCCCGAGGAGGCCGCCCTGGCCACCACCCGGCGCACGTTCGAGTACCTGGCCGGGCACCGGGGCCTGTACCTGCTGGCCTCCGACTGGCGCTCACCGTCGGGGCTGCGCGGCATCGCCGACGTTCTGGCCCAGCAGCTGCGCGAGTACCGGAACCGGTTCGGCGCCGGCCAGAACGCCCGGCCGGAGCACGAACTCCAGGCCGAGGACGTCTACGTGGCCTCCGCGGTCGAGGGCTACTACGCGGCGATGCTGCACGACGGTCTCGCCGTCGAGTCCGGCACGGCCTCCCGCCTGCTCTACGCGATGCTGCCGTCGTGGATGCGCACGCCCCAGGACAGGTCCTAGCGATTCTGCGTCCGGGCCAGATCCTCACGCAGGCCGCGGATCTCCTCGATCAGGATCAGCAGCAGCGCCTCCTGGCCGTGGTTCTGGTTCGACGCCGTGCGTTCGGCCTGCTCGGCGTTCTCGGTCCACAGCGGTGCGCGCATGGTGTCCCCCTCCAGAGGTGGTGTGGCGCGGACATCCTGCGGCCTACCTCCGGGTACACCTGAACCGACGCGCCGGTCGTCAGGAGTCGCACGCGACGCCGTCCCCGTCGCGGTCCAGGTCGTAGACGTCCGGCCCGACGACCCGGACCTCCTCGCTCAGGTACGCCGGGCCGTTGCCGCCACCCCCTTCGCAGTCGACGTCGGCGGCGAAGGGGACGCACGCGCCGGTGTAGCTGGGATGACACTCGGGCTCGGGTTCCGCTTCGACCTCAGGCTCGGCCTCGACCGGGGGCTCGAGTTCAGCTTCCGTGACGACCTCGGGTTCAGGTTCGGGTTCGGGTTCCGGTTCGGGGGCCGCGGCCAGGATGTACATCCCCTGCCCGGGAACCAGATTCGCCCCGGTGCGCGGCCAGGTGCCCGCCGCCGGGTCGTTCTCGCCGCCCTCGTGCAGAGCCGGCGCCCTGACCCGCTCGTGCCAGCTGACCGTCGCGGCCGATGCCCCGGGCAGCAGCGGCGGCACCGGTGACGTGCCGGCGGACCGCGCCCGGGTACCCCGCAGGTCCTGCGGCTCCCGGCCCCGCGCGTAGTGGAACTCGACGAGTTCCGTGACCCCCGCGAACTGCCCGCCCTCGTCGGTCAGGTCACCCGCCGCGGTGCGGCCGCCCCGCAGCCGGGGCATCCGCGGATTCGCCGCGAACCACTGCGCCTCGGAGTTCTTCAGCACGTACAGCCGCACCTCGTCCTCGTCCGCCAGGGCCGTGCCGGCCGCCGGATCCTGGTCGAGCACGGTCCAGTTGCCCGTGTCCCAGACGCTGCGCCCCAGCGGCGAGGCGTCTTCGTCGTCCACGGACACCCCGGCGTCCAGATCGCCGACCAGGTCCCGGGCCTCGGCGTAGCCCAGGCCCACGACCTGAGGCATCGTCACCGGCTCCGACGTTCCGCCGCAGCCGCTCAAGAGCCCCGCCACGACCAGGAGCAAGGCCCCCACCGATCCTGATTTCGCCACTGTCGTCCCGCTCCCCCTGAAGCACTCCCCCATCGGCTCCGCCAGCGTAGGAAAGCGGGGACGAGCGCACGGGCGAACGCCGAGAATGTGACCCGGACGATATCCAGGAGGCCGGCGTGACCCTCATCTTCCCGGACGGCCCGTGGCGGGTCGCCCCGCTCGACGAGGTAGCCGCCCGTCTGCCGGCGACAGCCACCCGGCATCCGGAGACAGCCGACCGACCACCGGCGTCCAGCGCCCTCACCGTGGTCGCCGTCGACGGTCACGGCGGCTCCGGCAAGAGCACCCTCGCCACCGCCCTGGCCACCCGCGTCCCCCGCACCGCGATCGTGCACACCGACGACATCGCCTGGCACCACTCGATCTTCGGCTGGTCCGACCTGCTCGTCGACGGGGTGCTGGCCCCGGCCCGCCGTGGCGAGGAGGTCACCTTCCGGCCCCCGGCCTGGCAGCGGCGCGGGCGCGAGGGCGCCGTACACGTACCCGCCGGCACCCGCACCCTCGTCGTGGAGGGCACCGGTGCGGGCCGGCTCGAGCTGGCCCCGTTCACCGACCTGGTCATCTTCCTCGACGCCGATCTCGACGAGGGCCGGCGCCGCTGCCTGGCCCGCGACGGCGACACCCCGCAGGCCCGCGCGTTCTGGGACGGGTGGATGGCCGAGGAGACCCCGTTCATGGCCGAGCACCGCCCCTGGGAACGGGCGGGCCTGATCCTGTGCGGCACGTCGGACCTGCCCCACGACCCCACCCGCGAGGCAGTAGTGCGGGATTAGCCGCACCAGTCCAAACCGCCTGCCGCAAGCAATGATTCATCTCCTTGACACCATCACCTCGGGCGGGACAGATTGCGCCCGAAGCTGCTGGTCAACATGGAGGTTGTCATGGCTGCGCACCGTTCCCCGGCCGGTCTGCCCGGCTCGTTCCTGGCCACGTCGTCGATCACCCGCCGCACCCTGTTCCGGGGCCTCGCGGTGGGCGGCGGGCTGGCCGCGACGCTCGCGGCCTGCGGTGACGGTGACAGCGGCGGGGGCAGCGGCCCGCTGCGCGTCGGCATCAACGAGGCCCCCGGCTCGGGCCGCGCCTACGACCAGCAGAAAGCCCGCCTGGACGCCTTCACCGAGGCCGAACTCGAGGTCAACTACGTCGACCACAACACGTTCCAGGAGGGCATCAACAACTACCTCCAGGGCAGCCCGGCCGACGTGTTCACCTGGTTCGCCGGCTACCGGGCCCGCTCGTTCTACACCAACGGCCTGATCGGCGACGTCTCCGACGCCTACCCGGCCGACGTGAGCGAGGCGATCAGGAAGGCGTCCACCGCCGACGACGGCAAGCAGATCTTCGTGCCGACCAACAACTACCCCTGGGCCGTCTTCTATTTCAAGAGCCTGTGGGAGAAGAACGGGTACGAGCCGCCGGCCACCCTCGACGAACTGGTCACCCTGTCCCGGAAGATGCAGGGCGACGGCCTGACCCCGATCGGCTTCGCCGACAAGGACGGCTGGCCCGCGATGGGCACCTTCGACATCCTGAACATGCGGATCAACGGCTACGACTTCCACATGAGCCTGATGGCGGGCCAGAACTCGTGGACCGACCCGAAGGTGAAGACCGTCTTCGACACCTGGCGCGGACTGCTCCCCTACCACCAGAGCGACTCCCTGGGACGCACGTACCAGGAGGCGGTTTCGTCTCTGCAGCAGAAGAAGTCGGGCATGTACTACCTGGGCCTGTTCCTCACCGACTCCCTCGAGATCGAGGAGCAGGAGGACATCGCGTTCTTCACCTTCCCCGAGATCGACTCGACCGTCGGGGCCGACGCGATCGACGCTCCCATCGACGGCTTCTGCCGCTCCGCCGCCCCCCGGAACGAGGGCGCGGCGACGGATCTGCTGAAGTACCTCGGATCCGGCGACAGCGGGAGCGCCCTCGACACCGCCGAGATCCCCCAGATCGCCACCAACGCGAAGGCCACCACGGGCAACTACACCGATCTGCAGCAGCGGGCGGTCGAATTCATGGGGACGCAGAAGTCGATCGCGCAGTTCATGGACCGCGACACCGACCCGGGCTTCGCGTCCACCGTCATGATCCCCGCCATCCAGACCTTCATCAAGAATCCCGACGACGTCGACGGCCTGCTGAAATCCATCGACGCGCAGGCCAAGTCGATCTTCGTGAGCTGAAAGTGCTTCTCCGGGGTGGACGCCGTGGTCGCCGGCGGCGGCTGACCGACCGGGACCGGGTGGTCGTCTCGGTCATGGTGGGTGTTCCGACGCTGCTGGTGATCGCGCTGGTCTGGGTGCCGGCCCTGCTGTCGGTCGCGCTCAGTTTCGTGCGGTGGAACGGGCTCGGCAGCGTGGGCGACGCCGACTGGGTGGGCCTGCAGAACTACCGCGACATCGTGGAGATCTACCCGCCCTTCTGGCCTGCCGTGCGGCACAACCTGATCTGGCTCGTGGCCCTGTTCCTCGGCCCGACGGTGCTCGGCATCGCGCTGGCCGCCGTGCTCGACCGCGAGCTGCGCGGCAGCCGTCTCTACCAGACCGCGTTCTTCCTGCCGACCGTGCTGTCGCTGGCGCTCATCGGTTTCGTCTGGCAGCTCGTCTATTCCGCCGACCAGGGCCTGCTCAACGGCCTGACCGGCAGCTCGATCGACTGGTACGGCGACCCGGAGTACAACCTGGGGGCTGTCATCGTGGCCTCCGGCTGGCGTCACACCGGTTACATCATGCTGCTGTACCTGGCGGGCCTGAAGGGCGTCGACCCGGCGCTGCGCGAGGCCGCGAAGCTCGACGGCTGCGGTGAGGTGCAGACGTTCTTCCGCGTGGTGTTCCCGGTGATGCGGCCCGTCAACATCATCGTGCTGGTCATCACCGTGATCGAGTCGCTGCGCGCGTTCGACCTGGTCTGGGTGATCAACAAGGGCCGCAACGGCCTGGAGCTGATCAGCGCCCTGGTCACGCAGAACATCGTGGGCGAGGCCAGCCGCGTCGGGTTCGGCTCCGCGCTGGCCACGATCATGCTGGTCGTCAGCACCGTCTTCATCGTCGTGTACCTGAGAACCGTCATGCGGGAGGACAACTCGTGAACGCCCGGCTGCGCGCGGTCTACGCCCTGGTCGCCGTGCTGGCCCTGGCCTGGCTGTTCCCCGTGATCTGGGCCCTGCTGAACAGCTTCCGTTCCTACGCCTACACCGCGCAGCACGGCTACGTCTCGTTCGGCGGCTGGACCCTGAAGAACTACGCCGACGCCTGGGAACGCGGCAACTTCGCCCACTACCTGCTGAACTCGCTGTACGTGACGGTGCCGGCCGTGATCGCCAGCATCGGCCTGGCGGCGTGCGTCGCGTTCGTCATCGCCCGGTTCAGCTTCCGGTTCAACGTGGCCCTGCTCGGCCTGTTCACGGCCGCGAACCTGCTGCCGCCCCAGGCCCTGCTGATCCCGGTCTACCGCATCTTCCGGCAGGTCCCGATGCCGTTCTGGATCAGCAGCAGTGGCTCGCTGCTCAACAGCTTCCTCGGGCTGATCCTGGTCAACACCGCCTTCCAGACCGGGTTCTGCACGTTCGTGCTCTCGAACTACATGAAGACCCTCCCGGCCGAGATGTTCGAGGCCGCCGAGGTCGACGGCGCCGGGGTCTGGACCCGCTTCTGGCGCCTGGCCCTGCCCCTGTGCCGCGCCCCGCTGGCCGCCCTGGCCGTGCTGGAGGTGACCTGGATCTACAACGAGTTCTTCTGGGCCACCGTGCTGATGCAGGACTCGTCCAAGTTCCCGATCACCAGCTCGCTCAACAACCTGCGCGGCGCCTTCTTCACCGACAACAACCTGGTGGCCGCCGCCTCGGTCATCGTCGCGATGCCCACGCTCATCGTGTTCCTCGTGCTGCAACGACAGTTCGTGGCCGGGCTCACGATGGGCTCCACCAAGGGCTGAAACCTCACCCGGCCGCGTAGAAGCGGTAGGCGGCCGTGTACGCGACGCCCTGCGTGGCGCCGTCGGCACAGGCCCCGACCGGCGCCACGCCGCCCGTGGTGTCGAGCCGCTGCACGTAGGTCACCGAACCGAACAGCCCGTCGCCGCGCGTGGTCGTGGCCCGCAGCAGCAGCTGCGGGATCGAGCCCTCCACCGGCGACGAGGCGATCGACGCGGCCTCCACCAGCGAGCCGTCGTCCAGGGACTCCCAGCTCGGGCCCCGGAAGTGCACAGCCTGGACCGGGCGGTGCGTCGCGGTCGCGAAACCGGCCAGCCGCGCGGCCGGTTCGAGGAAGACCCAGGCGCCCCCGGTGCAGCGGTAGACCTGGACGCCGGTGGCCCGGAACCGGGCCACCTCGCGGTTGCCGGCCGGCGGGACGAGATTCGCGGGAACGGACGAGGGGCGCGCCGAGGACTGCGCGGCGGCCGGCAACGGCGACCGCGCGGACCACGGGGCGGACGGCTCGGCCGACGACTGGGCGGACGACTGGGCGGACGACTGCGCGGACGACTGCGCGGACGACTGCGCGGACGACTGCGCGGACGACTGCGCGGACGACTGCGCGGACGACTGGGCCGCCCCGGCCGTCGCCAGCCCCGCCGTCATCGTCAGGCCGAGGGCCACCACCACTCGGAGGGTCCGGGTGCTGATCTTCATCGATGCTCCACCTCTCGCTCCGGAAACGGGACACCGGACATACGACGGGTGCCCGGCCGATGGTTCACCCCCTGCCCCAACCCTCACCTCGGGGGATGGTTCTCCAGCCGTCACCGGCTCCTTCTGAGCATAACCACAGCTCAATCGCCTCTCAGCAAACTCTCCCCCAACGTGAGATTGGGTGAGGAGGTGTCTGCCGGACGAGAACGAGGCTCCGTGAGCATCCATACCGGGCGCCGCGTGGCCCGGCGCTACGCCACCCCACCCCTCGCCCGCCACGCCGTCCACCCACCGACCCTCGCCACCGCGTTCGACCCCCGCGACAACGCGCTCAACGTGATGCGGCTCGCCCTGGCCGTTCTCGTCGCCGTCGTGCACGCGTCCTTCCTCGGCTACGGGTGGCAGCCCCACATCGGGCACACCGAGGTCGGCGCCCTCGCGGTCGACGCGTTCTTCGTGCTCAGCGGGTTCCTGGTGGTCCGCAGCTACCTTCGGCTGAAATCGCTGCCCCGCTACGTCTGGCACCGCGCGCTGCGGATCCTGCCCGGGTTCTACGCCTGCCTGACCGTCACCGCCCTGTTCATCGCGCCCCTGCTCGCGGTGGTCGTGGGGCGCCCGGCCACCTCGGTGCTCAGCGGCGAGGACTCGTCCGTCGGGTATCTCACCGCCAACGCGGGCCTGCTCATGCGCCAGTTCGGCATCGCCGGCCTGCCCGGCACCGGCGGCAACCCGGACGTGGTCAACGGTTCGCTGTGGACGCTGTTCTACGAGGCCTTCTGCTACGGACTGGCCGCCGGGCTGGGCCTTCTCGGCATCCTGACCCGCCGGCTGTGGGTGCTGCCGATGCTGATCGCGGGCCTGTGGGTGGCCACGCTCGCGAGTGCCGTCGGCGTGAACCCGCTGGGCTCGGAGTACCTGCTGCGCTTCGCGCTGGTGTTCCTGCTCGGCACCGCCGGGCTGCTGTTCGCCGACCTGATCCCGATCCACGCCGGGCTCGCGCTGGGCGCTTTCGCGGTGCTGATGCTGAGTCTGCTGCACTTCGAGAACTACCGGGTGCTGGGTGCTCCGGCGTTCGCGTACCTGTGCCTGTACGCGATGGTGCGCCTTCCGGTGCCGTGGGAGCCGCGCTGGGACGTCTCGTACGGCATGTACGTCTGGCACTGGCCGGTGGCCCAGCTGCTGGTGGCCCTGCGGATCACCGAGTTCCCCGGCGTCGTCTTCGTTCTCGCGGTCGTCGCGGTGGCGGGGGCGGTGTCGGCGCTGTCGTGGAACCTGGTGGAGAAACCGGCGATGGGCCTCAAACACGCGGCGTGGGTGAGCCGGCTGGAACGAGCGCGGCCGGCGTGACGTGGCCCGCACGGCCGTGGCTGCGGTGGGGTGCTCGCGGCGGCCAGGGACCTGGGCGTGTCCGGCGCGGACACGGGCACGGTCGTCGTCGCGGGTGCGGCGAGCACCATGTTCGTCACAGATGCTCGTCAGGGCTTATCATCGAACGTATGTTCGAGTCGCGGGCGGGAGAGACAGGGCCTTCAGGGCGGCCTCTCCTGCACGTCGACGCCGACTGCTTCTTCGCCGCGGTTGCACTGCGGGGCCGTCCCGACCTGGCGCGGCGCCCGGTGGCGGTCGTGAACCACATGTTCGTGGCCAGCGCGAACTACCCGGCCCGCCGGCGGGGAGTGCGCGGTGGCACGACGGTCGCGGAGGCCGTGCACGCGTGCCCGGGGCTGGTGCTGCTCGACGTGCCGCACGCGGAGGTCGAAGAGGTCTCCGACGCGTTGTTCGGCGTCTTCCACCGCTTCGCCGCCGCGGTCGAGCCGGGCTCGGTCGAGGAGGCGTTCCTCGACGTGCGGGCGGGTGACTGGGGCGAGGCCGCGCGCACCGCCCAGACCCTGCGCGCCCAGGTGCTTCTCGAGCTCGGCGTCACGGTCAGCGTCGGGGTGGGGCGCACCAAGCTGATGGCGAAACTGGCCTCCCGGGCGGCCAAGCCCGACGGCCTGCACCTGATCGAGCCGCACCACGAGGCCGAACTGCGCGCTGGGCTGCCGATCTCGCGGGTCTGGGGCATCGGCCCGAAGACCCTCACCCGCCTGGCGAACCTCGACGTGCACCGCCTCGCCGACCTCGACCGGGTTCCCCGCGAGGCGGTCCAGCGCCTGTGCGGCACCACGATGGCCCGGCGCCTCACCCAGATCCGCAACGGCACCGACGACGCGGTGGTGCGCCCGGTGCAGCACCGCGAGAGTCTCAGCGCCGAGGTCTCCACCGAGGGCTACGCGCGGCCCGACCACACGCCGGCGGCGATGGCCCGGCTGTGCACCGAGCGGGTACTGCGGCGGGCCGAGAAGGCCGGGCTGAGCGGCACCGGCATCCTGCTCACCCTGCAGCCGCGCGACGGCGGGCGGCCCGAGCGGCGCCGCCAGAGCGGCACTCCGGGCGACGGCTGGGTGCACACGGCCTCAGCCCTGCTCGAGCGGGAACCGGTGCCGCCGCTCGCCGGGCTGCGGGTGACGCTGACCGGCCTGGCCCCGGCCGGGCAGGAGCCCGAAACCCTTTTCTGACGCGGTTATCGGCTCGCGACGTCCTGGGCGGTACGCACGAACGCGGCGACGGCCGGGGAGCGTGACCCGACGGCCCAGACCACCGCCAACGTCGAGGGCTCCAGGTCTTCGACGGCGCGGTAGACCAGGTTCGGGCGGGGGAAGCGCTCGGCCAGCCACTGCGGCAGGAACCAGACCAGGTTGCCGGTCTCGACCAGGCTGAAGATCTGCGAGAGGTCACGCCGCACGCGCTGTCCCGTGGGCGCGGTGACGTCACCGAGCTCGGCGGCGGTGCCGTTGGGCAGCATCCGCCCGGCCAGGTCGCTCAGCCGCAGCGGGCCCGGGTGGGTGACCAGGGGGTCGGAGGCCGCGAGCGCCACCACGCGCGGCGCGGTCACGAGCGGCTCGGACTCCAGGCCCTGCGGGTCGTAAGGCGTTGGCACGAGAGCCACGTCGGCCCGCCCGTCGCGCACGGCCCGCACCTGGTCGCCGGGACCGCCCAGCAGCAGCTGGACGGGCAGCTCGCGGTACTCCTCGACGATGCGGGGCAGCAGCCCGGCGTCGAAGTCGGCCTTCAGCGCCACCGTCAGTGCGGGGGCCGGCCGGCCGGAGCGGTGGGCGCGGCGGCCCGCGGCCTGCACCGCCTCGAGCGCACGGCGGGCGTCGTCGAGCAGGGTCTCCCCCACCGGGGTGAGCGCGACCTGTCGGGTGGTGCGCACCAGCAGCTGCACGCCGAGCTGCCGTTCCATCTCCCGGATCGCCCGCGACAACGGCGGCTGGGCCATCCCGAGCCGCTGCGCCGCGCGTCCGAAATGCTGTTCCTCGGCCACGGCGACGAAGTACCGCAGCTGTCGCGTCTCGAGGTCATTCATATCTCCACGGTATCAATCGAGAGCGAACCGGTCCTTCTGTCCGGGCGGGTAACGGCGTTGACTTCGAACCCCCCGCCACTCTCCGGAAGGAACCCTCATGATCGTCGTCACCGCCCCGACCAGCCAGATCGGCTCCCAGGTCGTGCAGAACCTGCTGCGGGCCCAGGCCCCGGTGCGGGTCGTCGCCCGGGACCCGCAGCGCCTGAGCCCTCAGGTGCGCGAGCACGCCGAGGTCGTGACCGGCTCCCACCGCGACCCGGCCGTCGTCGCCGAGGCGCTCACCGGGGCCGACGCCGTGTTCTGGCTGGTGCCCGCCGACCCCAGCGCGCCGTCGGCCGACGACGCGTACTCGGGCTTCGCCCGGGCCGGGATCGAGGCCTTCACCGCGCAGAAGGTGGGCCGCGTCGTGGGTGTTTCGGCGCTCGGCCGCGGGACCGCGGTGCAGGAGTCCGCCGGATACGTGAGCGCCACCCTGCGGATGGACGACGCGATCGCCGCCACCGGCGTCCCCTACCGGGCCCTGACCATGCCCTCGTTCATGGACAACACGCTGCGCCAGATCGTCCCGATCACCACGCAGGGCGTGTTCTCCGGGCCGATCCGACCCGACCTGCCGCTGCCCCTGGTCGCGACCCGCGACATCGCCGAGGTCGCCGGCCGGCTGCTGACCGACGCGAGCTGGACCGGTTCCGAGGAGCGGCCGGTGCTCGGCCCGGAGGACCTCACCTTCGAGCAGATGGCCGCGACCGTCGCGGACGTTCTCGGCAGAAGCGTTCGGTACCAGCAGATTCCGGTCCAGGCGCACCGGGACAACCTCCTCGCGCGGGGCAGCTCACCGGCGATGGCACAGGCCGCCGCCGACATGGGGCGGGCCAAGAACGAGGGCCTCGACCTCGGCGTCACCCGCACGCCGGAGTTCAGCACCCCGACCACGTTCCGGCAGTGGTGCCAGGAGGTGCTCAAGGCGGCGGTGTGACTCTCGCCCCGGGGCCGGCCGGTCCGGGCAGACCTGATGTCACGGCCCGGCCGGGCGCACCCGCTCGCCGGTCAGCCACCGCGTCAGTTCCGCGGCCGGCACCGGCCGGGAGAAGTGGTACCCCTGAGCCCCGGCGTACCCGAGAACCCGCATCTGCTCGGCCTGTTCGGCGGTCTCGATGCCCTCGGCCACCGTGTCGAGCCCCAGCGCCCGGCCCAGCCCCGCAACCGCCTGCGCGATCGCGACCGAGGGCCCCGTCTCGTGCCCGTCGTGCACGAAGCACCGGTCGAGCTTGAGGATGTCCACCGGCACCTGCACCAGCCGGGCCAGCGAGGAGTAGCCGGTGCCGAAGTCGTCCAGCGCGACCCGGATCCCCCGGGCGCGCAGCTGCGCCAGGTGCGGCCCGGCCCGGCCGACCTCGAGCACCGCGGTCTCGGTGACCTCGAGCACCAGGTCGTGCGGATCCAGGCCGGCCGCGGCGAGTTCGTCCAGCACCTCGGCCACCAGGTCGGGACGCTGCAGCCGGGCCGGGGAGAAATTCACGTTCAGGTGCAGGCCACGGCCCGCCGGAAGGCTCTGCTGCCAGGAACGCACGTCCCGCGCGGCCCGTCGCATCACCCAGGCGTCGATGCGCTCGATCAGGTCGCCGCCCTCGGCCAGCGGCAGGAACTGCGCAGGCGTCAGCAGTCCGTCGCGCGGGTGCTGCCAGCGCACCAGAGCTTCCACCCCGGACGCCGTGCCCGTGGCCAGCGACACGACGGGCTGGTAGTACACCACGAGTTCGTCGTCGAGCAGCGCGTTCTCGAGCTCGGCCTCGAGCTGGGCCTGCGCCTGGCGGGCCTCCCCCATCCCCGGCTCGTACAGGCACCAGCCCAGCGATTTGCCGCGCTTGGCCTCGTACATGGCCACGTCCGCCTGCCGCATCAGATCACCGGTCTGCGCCCCGTCCACGCTGAACGCGACGCCGATGCTGGCCCTGATCCCGATCAGCTGACCGCTCACCGGCACCGGGGGGCCGAGAGCGTCCAGGATGCGCCGGGCCACGGCACTCGCCTCGGTGGCCGAGGGGGTGTCGCTGAGCACGACGGCGAACTCGTCGCCGCCCAGCCGCGCGCACAGGTCACCGCCGCGCACCTCGCGGCGCAGGATCCGGGCGAACGCCACCAGCAGCTCGTCACCGGCCTCGTGGCCCAGCCGGTCGTTGACCGGTTTGAAGTCGTCGAGGTCGATCAGCAGGATCGCCACCGGACGCGGGTCGTGCGCGGAGCGGTCGGTGAGCCCGTTGACCACGTCGCGCAGCCGCACCCGGTTGGCCAGCCCGGTCAGGGCGTCGGTCGTCGCCATCGCCCGGTTCTCGCGCAGCACCAGGAACTACCGCGACGACACCGCCGCCGTCATCACGATGCTGCCGACGATCAGGCCGCCCCAGGGGAAGAGCCCGGTGCGCACCGCGGCCACGGCCATCAGGCCGGAACTGAGCAGCAGGGCACCGTAGGGCAGCCAGGTCACCGGGCGCAGCGAGCGCGAGGAGACCGGCTGACCCCGGCGCCGGCGCAGGTTGCGGCGCCGCTGCTCGGTGGCGGCCAGCACCAGGAACAGCTGCGGGACGAGCTGGAACAGGTTGGCCGCGCGGCGGGTGAAGACGTCCGGATCGGTCAGCCCGAGCACGAAGTACACGTCGGCGACCAGGAACGTCACGCTGGCGGCCAGCAGCAGGAGCACCGGGCGCCGGTCCGGCGGTGACACCCCGCTGAGCAGCACGCTCGAGACCCCGAGCACCAGCACCAGGTCGGCCAGGGTGAGCACGCCGAAACTGATGCCGAACAGCGGGTTGTCGAGCTGCCTGCGGGTGAGCACCGGCCCCAGCACCAGGTACCACAGCGCCATCAGGCCACCGCCGACGACGGTCAGCACGTCCAGACCCAGCCGCCAGCGCGCCGATCCGGTCACCGGGCGGGTGTTCAGCATGAGCAGCGCGGACAGGAGCACCAGGGCGAACCCGAACCGCAGCAGCAGCCCGGCCAGGAACCCACCGGTGGAGACGTCCTGCAGCGAGTCCGGGTGCTCGCCGAAACCGGAGGCCACCAGGGCGACGCCGGTCAGGGCCAGGAGCACGAAACCGCCGGCCAGCAGCCACCAGGCCCGGGCCCCGCGCCGGTCGACGCTGCCCCGGGCGGCGGTGACCGTGGTCAGGAGCCCGGCCAGCTCGATGACCGGGAAGGTGGCCGGGCCCACCAGTTCGGGCGACAGGATCCAGAGGTTGGCGACCACCAGTACGACGCACAGCACGTACGGGGCGCGCAGCGACCACCGCGGAAGGTGCCGGCCGGCACCCACGTCCGGCACGTCGTCCTTCATCGACCGAGACCCCCGCGATCCCCCGGCGCCCCCAGACCGGAACGCTCCGCTCTGGGGATCGGAAACCCGGCGACGGACTTGAGGGCCGTGTGCCGGGCTCGCACCCGGCACACGGGGGGACTCACACGTTCGTGAGCCGCGGAATCACGTTCTGCACCAGCCCGGTCGCCCACGGAACCGGGTTCTCGTACTGCGGGGTGGTGAGCGAGATCAGGTCCACGCCGAGCGCCTTGTACTTCTCGGCCTGGGCCAGGAAACCGTCCACGTCCTCGAGAACCGGCCCGCGGTAGAGCATCGTCTTCTCGATCGCGTCGTAGTCGGTGCCCAGCTTCTCGCAGTGCCCGCGCAGCACCCCGAGCTTGTGCTTCACGGTCTCGTAGGACTCCTCGTCGGCGCCCCCGAACAGGTTGCAGGCCTGCGCGTACTGGGCCACCAGGCGCAGCGTCTTCTGCTCGCCGCCGCCACCGATCATGATCGGCACCCCGCCCCGTCGCGGCTGCGGCAGGTTGATGGTCTCCTCGAGCTGGAAGTGCTTGCCGTGGAAGGCACCGTCGTTGTCCGACCACATCTGCCGGCAGATCTGCAGCGTCTCCTCGAGGCGCTCGAACCGCTCCGAGGTGGAGGGGAACGGCACGCCCAGGCCGGCGTGCTCGCGGTCGTACCAGGCCGCACCGATGCCCAGCAGCGCGCGCTCGTGCGAGAGCACGTCGAGCGTGGAGACGATCTTGGCCAGCAGGCCCGGGTGGCGGTAGGTGACGCCGGTGACCAGCAGGCTCAGCCGGACCTTCCGGGTGATGCCGGCCAGGTACCCCAGCGAGGTGTACCCCTCCAGCATGGGCTCGAAAGGCCCTCCGGCGTGCAGCATCTGGAACCAGTGATCCATGACCGTCAGGAGGTTCACGCCACCCTCGTCGGCAATCTGCGCCGTCTCGGTGAAGCGATCGGTCAGGGTCGTTTCCCACTCCGGGTGGGTGAAGGTGAAGTAATGAATCCCGAGATCCATGAGTTGCCTTCCCTCGTTCACGTCGTCACACAGACGTCACCACCCTAACCCCAAAACGGAGGCTCGTCCGTATCTGCCGACGGGCGCGCCTGACATGCTGCCCGGATGCGCGCTTTCTCGACCCTCGACCGCCTGACCCGCACCTTCTGGCGGCACACCGGTCGCCCGGTCGACCTGGCCGGCCGGCACGCCTGGCTGGACGCTCCCCGCAACGACGGCCCGAACGTGGCGGACGCGTGGGTCGAGTCGGCCGCCCGGGCGATGGGTGGGCACGCACAGCACGGACGCGCGGACGCGGGTCTGGTGCGCGACCTGGCGGTTCTCGACGGACCCGGTTTCGCGGCCGCGGACCTGCACCCGCTGGTGCGCGACTTCTACGAGCACACCTCGGCCTGGCGCCTCGAGGCCTGGACGCAGTGGAGTCCCGTGTTCCAGCCCGGGGGTGAGCTGATCGCCCGCTTCTTCGGACGCCGCCTGCAGCAGCTCGCCCTGCCGATGCGCCCTCTCGACGTCTCCCGCGGCATGGACAGCCGGGTCGTGACGCTGCACGACGCGAACGGCACCCAGCAGGGGGCCGCCTGGCTACGCACCCTCAAGGCGACCGGCGAGTGGGTCTTCAGCGGCGCCTACTCCACGCGTTCACTACCCGGCGCCGACCGCCCCAGCGTGCACGTCGCGTTCCCGCTGGAGTCGGGCAACGTGCAGGTGTTCCTGCGCCCCCGTGTCCTCGACGGTGGGGCGCTCGAACTGTCGTCCCCCCGTGGCCGTTTCGGGCAGGACGGCGCCTACGTGACCACTCTCGACCGGGGCCGGGCGTTCGCCGCGCGGGTGCCCCTGCACGAGACGTTCCGGGTGTTCGTCGACGACGAGGGCGTCCTGCGCACCGACCACGAGCTGTGCCTGTGGTCGGCCACCGTGGTACGGCTGCACTACCGGTTGTCGCGGTGAATCTGGCCTCGCGGGCCCGGGTGGGGTGTGGAAGGGTTCCGGGCAGCATCACGATCGCAACGGAGGTAGCCCGTGCAGGTTCAGGTTCAGACCGACAAGCACATCCGGACCGAGACGGACTGGATCGAGGACCAGCTCACCGATTCGCTCGCGCGTTTCGCCGAGCAGCTGGTCCGGGTCGATGTCCACCTGAGCGACGAGAACGGCGACAAGCCCGGCACCGACGACATCCGGTGCGGCCTGGACGCGCGGCTCGCCGGCGTGAAGGACCTGGTCGTGACCCACTCGGCCGGCAACGTGCACGACGCCTTCCACGGCGCGCTGGGCAAGCTGACCAAGTCGCTCGAGAGCAGCACCGCCAAGCTCTCCACACGCCGCGGACGGGACTCGATCCGCACGGCCGAGCCGACCGAGCTCCCCGAGGACATCATCTCCTAGGCACCGTTTCCCGCTCCGGGGCCTTTCCGTTCTGGGCCGGCCTGTCGTGAGACAGGCCTAGAACGGGAACGCCCCGCGCGGGGTGTGGGTGCGGCAGATCATGCTCCAGTCGCCCGCGCCCCACACGTACACCGAGGTGATGTAGGCGTCGTAGCCCGGCAGCCAGTCCGCCTCCAGGTGCGCCTCGTAGTTCATCACCAGGTTGCCGCCCTCGATCACGGTGAACGACGGCTGCCCCAGCTCCCACGTCCTGAGCGGGCCCCGGTCGCTCCACCCGTGCACCAGCCCGTCACGGGAGACGACCCGGTTGGGCAGCACGATGAACCCGTCCGCGGCCATGTACCGCGCGAACCAGTGGGCCGGGCCCGGGCCGGCCGAGTCCTGCCAGAATTCCTGCTCGATCTGCCACGCCCGGTCCATCGACTGACCCATCGTTCGTCCCGCACAGCTGTGCCACCGCCCTGATGCTAGCCAGATCCGGCGCACCGGGGCGATCAGGGTGAGACGGGTGCTGCCAGCACCGACAGCAGCCGCAGCCTCTCGTAGCTCTCACTGCCCGGGTTGGCGGTGTAGACCATCAGCCAGTGCGACTGCAGCGGGTCGAGCAAGACCTGGCAGTTCAGCTCCATCACCCCCACCTCGGGATGACGGAAACGCTTCACCTCGTCGGGACGCACCCCGATCTCCTGGCCCTCCCACAGCTCGCGGAACTCCTCGCTCTCGTCGCGGAGCCGGGCGGCCAGCCCGGCCGCCCGCGAGTGCGGGCCCCGCTGCCCGATCACACCCCGCAGACCCGAGACGTACATCCGGGACAGGAACGCGTGGTCCTCGGGCAGGTAGCGCTCCCGCGACGACGGGTCGGCGAACCAGCGGTAGCCCCGGCTGCGCAACGGCCCCTCGTAACGGCTCGCCTCGCCGGTCAGGGCCGCCGCCAGCGGGGTCTGACGCAGCGTCTCGCCCAGCTCGGTGCCGATCTCGGCCGCGGTGTCGACCAGCTGGTCGAACACCCGCAGCATCCCGGGGCTCACGTGCTCGCTGCCCGCGCCCCGGCCCGGCGGCTCGTGCCCGGCCAGCCGGAACAGGTGGTCGCGCTCGTCGAGCGACAGGTGCAGCCCCTGCGCGATCGAGGCGATCATCTGCGTCGAGGGCGCCGGGCCGGACGCCCGCTCCAGCCGCGCGTAGTAGTCGGGCGACATGTGGCACAGCACCGCGACCTCCTCACGCCGAAGCCCGGCCGTGCGGCGCCGCTGGCCACGCGGCATCCCGACGTCCTCCGGCTGCAGCGCTTCCCGGCGGTGCCGCAGGAACTCCGCCAGCGCGTCCCGGTTGATCATCTCAGCCCCTCACTCGTGCCCACGGACCCACCCTGGCGTCCACCGCGTCCCTCAGCCACTGATTGTCAGGTCGTGGATAACATCCGCCCGGCCGGACAGGCTCCTGGCCATGACTGATCTCCAAGGACGTCGCGCTCTCGTCACCGGTGCCAGCGACGGCATCGGCCTCGCCGTCGCCACCCGGCTGGCGGCCGCCGGCGCCGAACTCGTGCTGCCCGTGCGCAACCAGCGCAAGGGACTCGCCGCGATCGACGCCGTGCAGCGGCAGGTCCCCGGCGCCCGGGTGACGCTGCACCAGCTCGACCTGTCGTCGCTGGCCTCCGTCGCGGCCTTCGGCGAAACCCTGCTCGCGGCCGGTGATCCCGTCCACGTCCTGGTCAACAACGCCGGTGTCATGAACCCACCGGGCCGGATCCCCACCGCCGACGGCCACGAACTGCAGTTCGGCACCAACCATCTCGGCCACTTCGCGCTCGTCGCCCACCTGATGCCGCTGCTGCGGGCCGGCCGGGCCCGGGTCACCTCCCAGATCAGCGTCGCCGCCGCGCGTGGCCGCATCCGCTGGGACGACCTGGGCTGGGAACGCTCATGGAACCGCACCGTCGCCTACCGCCAGTCGAAGATCGCGCTCGGGCTCTTCGGGCTGGAACTCGACCGGCGCAGCCGGGCCGGTGGCTGGGGCATCTCCAGCAACCTCTCCCACCCGGGCGTCGCCCCCACCAGCCTGCTCGCGGCCCGGCCCGAGGTGGGCCGCGAACGCGACACCTTCGAAGTCCGCCTCATCCGGGCCCTTTCACGCCGCCGGATCCTGCTCGGCACCGTCGAGACCGCCTGCCTGCCCGCCCTGCACGCCGCCACCTCCCCCACCGCCGAGGGCGGAAAGCTCTACGGGCCGGACGGACCCGGGCACCTGGGCGGTTCCCCGGCCGAGCAGCGGCTGTACCGGCCGCTGCTCGACGAGCGGGAGGCGGGGCGCGTCTGGGAGGTCTCGGAGGACCTGACCGGTCTGCGGCTCGTGGGCAGCTGAGCGGGCTCACCACCTCGCCGGGCCCGGTTCAGTTCTGGGTCCCGTTCTCGCCCGACCCAGGCAGGGCCAGGAGCACGTCCGGACGTCCCGGTGGATCATCACCTCGTGCCCGGCGCCCGTTCCGGCCGGGGGCGTGCCGGTAGCTGTGCGGGTCCCCGGCGTCGTCGCCGGTGTCGGGCGGGACCGTGGCACCGCCCACCAGGCCGGGCGCGGCCTCGTGCAGCACCGGCCAGGCGCCTGGCGCGGGAGTGGCGCACCGCCTCCGTCGCCACCTCCCAGCCGACCGGGAGGAGGCTCCGGCCGGCCCGGGCCAGGCCCACGGCCCGCAGACGGCGGACGTCCGGAAGCGGGGCCGGCACGAGAGCCCCGACCCAGGCGAGCCCGCAGTCCGATCGTGACCCCACACACACCCTGGCGGCCGGTGACCATCACGAATCGGCACCCGGGAGAACACCCAGCGCTCTCGGACAGGCGTCGATTAGACGCCGGGGATCCCGAACCTTCACAGTGGGTCCGTGAACACCGAGGACATCGCCGAAGCCCGCTCCCGGCTCCACATCCTGCGGGGCATCGAGGTGGCGCTGAACCACCGGGACGAGGTCTTCGAGATCGTCGAGGCGGCCGACGACGCCGAGGCCGCCCAGGTGAGCCTCTCGGCCCGTTTCGACCTCACCGAGGACCAGGCCATGGCCCTGCTCAGCCTCCAGGTGCGGCAGTGGAGCAAGGGCATGCGCGCCTGGTGGACCGACGAGATCGCCCGCTGCGAGAAGCTCGCCGCGAGCGACCCGGCCTAGGCCCGATCCAGCCTTCCTCCAGCCGGGCCGGCGCGCCCTGCTTTCGCTCGGCCCCGATCACCCTCAGACCTCGAGCCACCCGCTCACGGCCGGGGCTGCTTCTGCCCGAGGAAGGCCAGCACCTCGCCGAGCACGAACATGACCGCCTCGGGGTCGGGCTCGCGCCCGTCGGCGTCTTCGCCCGCGGGGTAGGCGACCCGGTGCAGCAGGTACGCCACCGTGCCGTTGCTCCCGCGACCGCACTTCGCCGACAGGTGTTCGCGGAAGCCGTCGAGCAGCGTCCAGCCGGTCGCCGCGTCCGTCCCGGTGACGAACGCGAGCGTCTCGTCGAACGTGCTGAGCCCGTACAGCCGGGGCCGGGCCCGAACGTCGGCGAGACGCTCGCGGTGGCCGAGGAAGCGGGGGGGCGAGCGCGGCGATCATCTGCCGGAACCACCCGGACGTCCTGATGCCATCGGCCCGGGGGTCGTACGAGGCCCGGAGCCGGTGCGACCACACGTGCCGCAGGCCGTTCTCCCCCAGGTCGGACAGGACGAGCCGGCGCAGGGTGTTCTGCAGTTCCCGCACCGTGCCGGGCGACTCACGATCGCGGAAGCTGACGACCACCACCTCGATCGGCGAGTCCACGTCGAGGTCGAAGTCCTGGCGGAAGGAGTCGCGCGCGAGGCGGCGCAGATTCTCGATGCTCGTCCCGTCCGTCCCGAAAAACCCATTCTACCGGGATCGATCGGTCACAGCAGGGCCGTCACCGACTCCTTCACCAGCGCCCGCACCGCGGCCCGTGCGGAGGTGGCGTCGTCGGCGTCCCGCGCCGCCTCGGCCATCGCCCGGCACTCGGCCAGCGAGTGGGCCGCCAGCACCAGCCGCACCGTGGCGACCAGGCCCGGCGCCATCGACAGGCTCCGCACCCCCAGCCCGACCAGCACACAGGCCAGCAACGGGTCACCCGCCGCCTCGCCACAGACCCCGACCGGCACCGCACGGGAGGAACCCGCCTCACCGACCGCCGCGATCAGGTCGAGCAGCGCCGGCTGCCAGGGGTCGAGCAGCCCGGCCAGCTCACCCTGCATCCGGTCGGCCGCGAAGGTGTACTGGGCCAGGTCGTTCGTGCCGATGCTGACGAAGTCCACGGTCGCCAGCACGCGGGACGCCCGCAGCGCGGCCGCCGGCACCTCGATCATCGCCCCGGCCACGGACAGACCGGCCGCCCGCGCCGCCTCGACGAAACCGGTCGCCTCCGAGGGGGTCGCGACCATCGGGGCCATCACCCAGACCTCGGTGTCGACGGCCGCGGCGGCCCGGCCCAGCGCCTCGAGCTGCGTCTGCAGCAGGCCCGGGTTCTTCCACGACACCCGCAGACCCCGCAGGCCCAGCGCCGGGTTCTCCTCGTCGCCGTGGTCGACGAACGCCAGCGGCTTGTCGGCCCCCGCGTCCAGCGTGCGCACCACCACCTTGCGCCCGGTGAAATACCCCAGCACCTCACGGTAACTGGCTTCCTGCTCCTCGAGCGAGGGAGCGCTCTGCCGGCCGAGATACAGGCCCTCGGTGCGGAACAGGCCCACCCCCTCGCAGTCGAGGGCGCCTGCGCGCCGCGCGTCCTCGACCGTGGCGATGTTGGCCAGCAGCGCCACCGGGACGTCGTCGGCGGTACGGCCCGGGCCGCTGCCGGTGGCCGCGAGAGCCTTTCGCACACGCGCCTGTTCGGCCACCGCCGCCACGAGCTCGGGAGACGGGTCAACGGTCACGAGACCGGTCGAGCCGTCGACCACCACCGTCGAGCCGTCCGTCAGGCCGGCGGCCGAAACCGCCTGCACCACGGCCGGAACCCCGAGTCCCTTGGCCAGGATCGCGGTGTGGCTGGTCGGCCCGCCCTCGACGGTGACGATGGCCAGCACCTCGGCCGGGTCGAGCGTGGCCGTGTCGGCGGGCGACAGGTCGTGCCCGACCAGCACGAAAGGGTGCCCGGGGTGCGGGATCCCGGGCATCGGCAGGTCGAGCAGCACGGCCAGCGCGCGGTTGCGCACGTCACGCAGGTCGCTGACCCGCTCGGCCATGTACCCGCCCAGCCCGGCGAGCACGTCGCAGACGCTCTCGACGGCCGCGTCGAGGGCCGCGGCGGTGGGCCGGCCCTGCTCGAGAAGGCCCTTCACCGAGGCGATCAGCGACGGGTCGCGGGCCATCAGGGCGGTGGCGGTGAGCACGTCACCGGCCTCGCCCCCCACCTGGACGGCCCGCTCCGACAACAGCACCGCCACCTGCTCCAGCGCCGCGCCCACCCGGCCGAGTTCGGCCGCCGGGTCGGCACCGGGCTGCTCACCGGCCGGTGGCCGCGGTGGCGGGGCCAGCCGGGCCACCGGCCCGTGGGCCGTGCCCGGGCTGACGCCGAGCCCCTCGATCCGGGTGGGCATCTCAGTTCCCCGCCGGCGCCGCGTCGAGATCCCGCGAGAGCAGGTCGGCGAGCGAGTCGAGCACCGCGTCGGCGCCCTCCCCCTCGGCGGCCAGCGTGACCGTCTCGCCGTTCTTCACGCCGAGGCTGAGCACCAGCAGGATGCTGCGGGCGTCCACCGGCTCACCTCCGGCCCGGGCGATGGTCACGGGAACGGACGCGGCGGTGGCGGCCTGGGTGAAGAGGCTGGCGGGACGCGCGTGGAGACCCACGCTGGAACCGATCACAACGGTACGTTCGGGCATGACAGAGAACCTTTCGAAAGATCAGGCGTCGACGAGAGCGGGGTCGGCCACGGCCGCGCGGGTTCGCAGGCCCTTGAGCGCCACCACCGCGAAGGCCGTGATGACGGTGCCGACGACCAGGGCGATCAGGTAGGGCAGCACCCCGCCGATGAGCGGCGTGACCCACAGGCCACCGTGCGGGGCGCGCAGCGTGCTGCCGAAGCCCATCACCATGCCGCCGGTGACGGCCGAGCCGAGCATGAGCGACGGGATGACCCGCAGCGGGTCGCCGGCCGCGAACGGGATCGCGCCCTCGGTGATGAACGAGGCCCCGAGAAGCCAGGCGGCGTTGCCGTTCTCGCGCTCGGGCTCGCTGAACAGGGCCGGGCGCAGGCGGGTGGCGAGGGCCATGCCGAGCGGCGGCACCATGCCCGCGGCCATCACCGCGGCCATGATCTTGAGCTGCGTGGCGTCGGTCGAGTTGCCGACCGCGGCCAGGCCGGTGGTGGCGAAGGTGTAGGCCACCTTGTTGACCGGGCCGCCCATGTCGAACGCCATCATCAGGCCGAGCACGATGCCGAGCACGATCAGGTTGGCGCCGCTCATGCCGTTCAGGCCGTCGGTGAGCGAGTCGGAGACCCACTTCAGCGGGCGGCCGAGCACGATCAGCATGATCAGGCCGGTGACGAACGTGGCCACCAGCGGGATCACGACGACCGGCATGACGCTGCGCACGGCCTTGGGCACCTTGCGGCGGGCCAGCCACAGGGCCACGAAGCCGCCGATGAAGCCGGAGGCGATACCACCGAGGAAGCCCGCGCCCACGGCGACCGCGAGCGAGCCGCCGACGAAACCGGGCACGATGCCGGGACGGTCGGCGATCGCGAAGGCGATGAACCCGGACAGCGCCGGCACCAGGAACGCGAACGACGCGCCGCCGATCTGGAAGAGCAGGGCGGCCCAGTGCATTCCGGAGGTGACGTCGAAGTTCTGGGTGACCTCGGTGAGCGGGATCTGGGTGACCAGGATGGCGCCCTGCTTGCCCGCCGCCAGCTGCGCGATCATGAACGACAGGGCGATGAGGATGCCACCGGCCGCGACGAACGGGATCATGTAGCTGACACCGGTCATGAGCCACTGACGGACACGGGTGGCGTGGCTCGCGTCGGTGGTCACCTTGCTCGCCAGAGCGGGAGCCGGACCGGGAGCAGGTGCCGTGCGCGCCAGCTCGACCGCCTGCGCGATCAGGCCGGGGGCATCCGAGATGGCCTTCTTGACGGGAACTTCCACCAGCGGCTTGCCGTCGAACCGGTGCCGGTCGCGGACCTCGACGTCGGCGCCGAAGATCACCGCGTCGGCGGCCGCGATGACCTCGGGCGCCAGTGGGTCGGAGCCCGCGGAACCCTGGGTCTCGACCTGGATGTCGTGCCCGGCGTCCTTGCCGGCCTGCTCGAGAGCCTCGGCCGCCATGTAGGTGTGCGCGATGCCGGTCGGGCAGGAGGTGACCGCGACGATCTTCACGCCGACACCGCCTGACGCACGATCTCGACCACGGCGGCGGCGTCGGGCGCCTGGAGCAGCGAGTCGCGGAACGACTGGTGGATCAGCTTGCGGGCCAGCGAGGCGAGGATCTTCATGTGCTCCTCCCCGCCGCCGTCGGGGGCCGCGATCAGGAAGACCAGGGTGGCCGGGCCGTCCTCGGCGCCGAAGTCGACCCCGGCGGGCACCCGGGCGAAGCCGAGCGTGGGCACGGTGACGTGCTTCGAGCGGGCGTGCGGGATGCCGATGCCGCCGGGCAGGCCGGTCGCCATCTGCGCCTCGCGGGCCTGGACGTCGGCGAGGAAGCCGTCGAGGTCGGTGACACGGCCGGCGGCGGCGAGACGCTCGGCCAGGAGCCGGGTCACCGCCGACTTGTCCGGGGCCGCGACGTCGAGCAGGACCAGGTCTTCGTTGATCAAGTCGCTCATGGTGGATGTCACCTTTCGAGGAGTTCGCTGAACGGGGATCACAGGAGAGAGAGCTTCTGGGACGGGTCGAGACGTTCGTGGACGGTCGCGGGGAAGGCCGCGACCTCGTCCGGGCCGGGCATCCGGCTGCCGGGCAGCGACGTGGCGGCCGCACCGAACGACAGGGCGTTGGCGAGGGCGCCGCCGAAATCCGCGGGGGCGGAGGAGATGTGGGCCAGATACCCGGCCAGCAGGGCGTCTCCGGCCCCGACGGTGCTCAGGGGACGGGAGACCCGGGCGGTACCGTACAGGCACACCCCGGAAGACACCAGTACCGCCCCGTCGGCACCGAGACTGGCCAGCACCGTGGAGATTCCACGTTCCAGCAACTCGCGGGCGGCCGACACCACGTCACCCAGTGTGGACAGCGGGCGGCCGACGGCCTCGACGAGCTCCTCCAGGTTCGGCTTCACCAGATCCGGCCCGGCGGCCAGCACCGCCCGCAGCGCCGGGCCACTGGTGTCGACGACCACGTGAGCCCCGAGATCCCGCAGCCGGGGCACCAGGTCGGCGTAGAACGAGTCCGGGACCCCGGACGGCAACGAGCCGCACCCCGCGACCCAGGTGCCCGGCGAGACCAGGCCGACCACGGCGTCCACCATCTCGGACACCTCGGAGAGCGACAGCGCGGGCCCGGGTTCGTTGATCTTCGTCGTCACCCCGTCAGGCTCGGCGACCGTGACGTTGACCCGCGGCTCCCCGGCGACGGTCACGACCCGGGCCGGGACACCGGCCAGATCCAGCAGTTCGGCCAGCCGGGCCCCCGCCGCACCCCCCAGCGGCAGCACCGCGGTACTCGCCAGCCCGTGCGCCGCCAGCGCCCGGGAGACGTTGACGCCCTTGCCACCCGCGTCCACCCGCCCCCCGGAAGCCCGGACCACCGCACCCCGTTCGAGACGCGGGATCTGTAACGTCTTGTCCAGGCTGGGATTCGGCGTCAAGGTGATGATCATGCCTGTACCACTCTCGGTCCCGCGCTCGTGACCTCGGTGACCAGGTCGGCGTGCAGCTGCGTGTCGGTGACGATGACGTCGACGTCGGCCAGGTGCCCGAACTGGGCGAAGTGGTCGGCCTCGAACTTGGTGTGATCAGCCAGAACCACCGTGCGGCGGGCCGATTCGATCATGGTGCGCTTGACGGCGGCCTCGGCCCGGTCGGGCGTGGTGAGCCCGCGGGCCACCGAGACGCCGTTGGCGCCGATGAAGGCGACGTCGACGAACGTCTCGCGCAGCTCGCGCTCGGCCCAGTCGCCGACCGAGGCGAGGGTGCGCGGGCGCAGCCGGCCGCCGACGGTGTGCAGCGTGATGTTGGGCCGGTCGGCCAGAATCAGCGCGACCGACATGCCGTTGGTGACGACGGTGAGCGCGCGGTCGTCGGGAATGAGCTGGGCCAGCGCCGCGGTCGAGGTGCCGCTGTCGAGCAGCACCGCGCCCTCCTCGGGCAGCTCCTCCAGCGCGGCGCGGGCGATGCGCTGCTTCTCGTCGACGTGGAGGGTCTCACGCACCGAGAGCTGCGGCTCGAAGTCGAGCTTCTCGACCGGCACGGCCCCGCCGTGGGTACGACGCAGCATCCGGCGGCGCTCGAGAGCCGTCAGGTCGCGGCGGATCGTCTCCTGGGTCACCTGCAGGTCGGTCGCCAGGCTCTGGACATCGACGCGCCCGTCCTGCCGGGCCCGGTCGAGGATGACCTGCTGACGCTCACTCGCGAACATTCGACACCATTGTCCAACCACTCGGATCTTTGCTTGTGTCTGGTTTAAGGCCTGCGGCGGCCAAAAGCAACACGGACAAAGACCCGGATCCGCGAACGGCCGCATCCTGAACCCGACAACCCGCACAAAACAACAGCGGCCGCCCTCCCGGAGGAGGACGGCCGCCGTGAGCGGACCGGCGTTACAGCTTGGTCAGCTTGAGACGGGAGACGATGCGGCTGGTGCCCTCACTGTCGTGCTTGAACGTGACGGCGGCCTCGTAGTCATCGATGACCCGCAGCACCGTGCCGAGGCCGTGCCGGTCATGGGTGACCCGGTCACCGTCTTCCAGGTCCTCGGCGGCGGCCGGAATTCGCGACGACGCCGCGAAAGGACTGCTGGGCAGAACGCGTCGTGCTGCAGGGCGAGGATTCACACTTCAGTATGCGCCACCCGGGGCGCCCCGTCTGACGAACCTGCCCAGAAGTCCCCCTCTCGGACCCCCTCACAGAGCTCCGAGTAACCCTTGAATACCCGCCACGCCCGCTCCCCGCGCCCAGTCCTCGAAGGTCAGAGGCCCGGTGGAGATCTCCAGCGGTGTCCCGCCGGTGCGCTCACGCAGTGTCCGCACCGTGACCGGTGAGGCCCAAAGAGTGTTCACGTCCTCCCCCGCCAGAACGATCCTCGGGGTCTGGAGCGCACCGGCCACGGTCGCGACCAGGTGCCCCAGGGTGCGCGCCGCCTGCCCGAGCCAGTCCGGGTCGACGGCGGCCAGCTGCTCGAAGGTCACCTGCGCCCCGGTGAGCCCGGAGCGCGCGGCCACGACGTCGCGGTCCAGGTAGCTCGACACGCACCCGGGGTGACCGAGCGCACACGGCGGCCCCGACGCGTCCATCGGCGCGTGGGCCAGCAGGTGACCGTTGTCGATGAGCCGCTCCATCACGACGCCCTCGCGCACCACCGCGAACCCGAGACCGGCCCCGACCGTGACCACCCCGAAGGTGTCGTGCGTGCGCCCGGCGCCGAACCACAGCTGTTCCCGGGCCAGCCCGACCACGTCGTTCGTGAGAACCACCGGCCGACGCGACGATTCGCGCACCCGGGCGCCGAGATCGACGTCCCGCCAGCCCAGGAACGGCCCGTCCCGCACGACCGAGCGGTCGTCGACGACCCCGCCCACGGACAGCCCCACCCCGTCCACCGGACCGAGACGGTCGGCGAGCTCACCGACGACCGCGACCACGCCGTCCACCGGCACCGCCCCCTCGAACCGGGCCGGCAGGGGCAGTTCCAGCGAGCCCACCACCGTGCCCGCCAGGTCGCACCGCACGCCGTGGGCGGTGTCGCCGGTGAGCTTGATGCCGGCCACGTGCCGGGACCCGGGGACCGCCGTGAGGATCTGCTTCGGGCGCCCCACACTCGCCCGTTCGGAGTGCTCGGTGACGATCGCCGCGTCCAGCAGGATCCGCGCCACCCGCGACAGCGTGGCCTCCGACAGCTGCAGCGCCTCCCCGAGGACGGCCCGGCTCGAGGGCCCGTGCACCAGCAGGAACCGGGTCAGGGCCAGGGCCCGGGGCGAGAGCGGAGGGGTGGGCACCCCGCCAATCTACCCCTGCGCACCCGACTTTCTTTCATGGTAAAAGTAATGCCGTGAGCGACGACGACATGACTCCGGTCCACTTCCGCGCGGCCGGGGTCTCCCTGGTCATCGGCCTCGACGGGCCGGTCCCGAGCGTCCTGCACTGGGGCGCCGACCTCGGCGGCCTGAGCGAGGCGGGCCTGCGCGCCCTGCGCCTGAGCTCCGGCGTCGAGCTCACCAACAACGGCCCCGACGTCTCCCGGCGCCTCACCCTGCTGCCCCTCGAGCGCGACATGTGGTCGGGCACGCCGGCGATCTCGGGTCACCTGGGTGGGCGTCGCACCTCCGCCCGTCCGGTGATGGTGGACGCGTCGGTCACCTCCGCGGGCCCGTCCGGTTCCGGCGGGGTGCTCGAGACGCGGTTCGCGGACGAGGTCACCGGCCTCGAGCTGTCGCTGCGGATCGCCCTCACCCCGCAGGGGCTCGTGCAGACGCAGCACCGGGTGCACCGTCCGGGCGAGGACGCCGACGGTGAGATCCCCTACGATCTGGCCTCTCTCACATCGTTCCTGCCGCTACCCCCGCGCGCGGGGGAGATCCTCGACTTCACCGGCCGCTGGTCGCGCGAGCGCCAGCCGCAGCGCCTGCCGGTCGTCGACGGCTCCCACCACCGTCAGGTGCGCCGCGGCAAGCCCGGCGCCGACTCGCCGTTCGTGACCGTCGTCGGCACGGCCGGTTTCGGCAACCGCACCGGCGAGGTCTGGGCCTACCACCTGGCCTGGAGCGGCGACAGCGACTGGCGCGTGGAGCGCCTGGCCGAGGGCGCGGGTGACTCGTCCGCGGTCATCGGTGGCGGAGAAGCGTTGCGTCCCGGCGAGATCCGTCTGCTGCCGGGTGAGTCGTACGTCTCTCCGGAGGCGTTCTTCGCCTGGTCGGGCGAGGGCCTCGACGGCATCTCCGACCGGTTCCACGACTATCTGCGGGCCCGTCCCTCCCACCCGCGGCGGCCCCGGCCGGTGCTGGTGAACACCTGGGAGGCGGTCTATTTCGACCACGACCTGACCCGGCTGAAGGCCCTGGTGGACAAGGCCGCCGAGGTCGGGGCCGAGCGGTTCGTGCTCGACGACGGATGGTTCCTGGGCCGCCGCGACGACGGCACCAGCCTGGGTGACTGGCAGGTCGACCCACAGGTCTGGCCGCAGGGCCTGGCGCCGCTGGCCGACCACGTGCGCGAGCGCGGCCTGGAGTTCGGGTTGTGGTTCGAGCCGGAGATGGTCAGCCTGGACAGCGTGGTGGCGCGCGAGCATCCGGAGTGGATCCTGGCGCCGTCGCAGGGCGCGGGCACCTCGATGCGCCAGCAGTACCTGCTCGACCTGACGAACGCCGACGCGTTCGCCTACCTCCTCGAGGCGATCAGCGGCCTGGTGGCGCAGTACCGGGTGGCCTACCTGAAGTGGGACCACAACCGCGACCTGCACGAGGCCGTCTCCCGCACCCACGGCGACGCCCCGGCCGTGTCCGCGCAGACGCACGCCACCTACCGCCTGATGGATGTGCTGCGCGAACGGCACTCCGGGCTGGAGATCGAGTCGTGCTCGTCGGGCGGCGGCCGGGTCGACCTCGGCGTGCTGGCCCGTACCGACCGGGTCTGGGCCTCCGACTGCATCGACCCGGTCGAGCGCATCATGACCGACCGCTGGACCACCCTGCTCCTGCCGCCCGAGCTGGTCGGCGTGCACGTCGGCTCCTCCCCCGCGCACACCACGAGCCGCCGCACCGACACGGCGCTGCGCTTCGCCGGGGCCCTGATCGGGCACACCGGCGTGGAGTGGGACCTGACCAGCCGCACCGCCGAGGAACTGGCCGAGCTGACCGCGTTCGTGGAGTTCGCCAAGAGCCTGCGCCCGGTCGTCGCCCGCGGCCGGCTGGTGAACGCGGACATCCCCGACCCGGCCACGACGCTGCGCGGGATCGTCGACTCCGACCGCAGCCGAGCGGTTTTCGTGTGGGCCCGCACGGTGACGTCGCCGTCGATCCTGTCCGGGCAGGTGCGGTTCCCGGGCCTGGACACCACCCGCGACTACGCGGTGCGGGTCGTCGGCGAGTTCGGCCTGCCCTCGTTCCCGGGCCGGGCGCAGTCGGCCTGGATGCAGGCCGCGCTCGACGGTTCGCTGGTACTGCCGGGCGCGGTGCTGGCCACGGCCGGTGTCCCGATGCCGACCCTGGCCGCGCAGCAGGCCCTGGTGCTCGAGCTGACGGCCCGCTGAGCCGACCGGACGGGCCTGGTGACGTCGTTGCCGGCGTCACCGGGCCCGGGCCTAGCCTGAGGGTCATGACTCTGCAGGACCGGTTCGCCCACATGGCCACCGGCGAGATGTACGACGATCTCGCCCCCGAACTGATCGCGGCCCGGATCGAGGCCGTGCGGGCCACGAACGAGTACAACGCCTCGTACGGTCGGCCCCCGGCCGAGCGGGAGGAACTGCTGCGCCGGGTCGTGGGCTCGGCCGGCGACGGGGCGAACTTCGAGCCGGTGTTCCGGTGCGAGTTCGGCGCGAACATCCACCTGGGCGCGAACTTCTTCGCCAACTTCGACTGCGTGATGCTCGACGGCGCCCCGATCACCGTCGGCGACAACGTGCTGCTGGGGCCCAAGGTCGGCCTCTACACCTCCAACCACGCCTTCGACGTGACCGAGCGCCGCCAGGGAGCCTGCGTGGCCCGGCCGATCACCGTCGGCGACGACGTCTGGATCGCCGGTGGCGTCACCGTGCTGCCCGGCGTCACCATCGGCGCGGGCGCGGTGATCGGCGCGGGCAGCGTCGTCACCAGAGACGTTCCGCCGCACACGATCGCGGCCGGCAACCCGGCGCGGGTGCTGCGGGAGATCACCGGGGCCGACCGCACCGGTTACCGGCCGGCCCACTGATCAGGGCCGGGCAGCAACCGCCGGGGCCGTGCGCCGCTCGGCCCCGAAGAGGTCGGCCACCAGGTCACGGTCGGGGAAGTGCCGGGCCCAGCGCTCGGCCCGGCGCCGGGCCCGGGTCGCGACGGCGTGGAATCCGGCTTCGTCACAGCGGATCTCACCGGCGTCCGCGGTCATGAGTTCCTCGAGCAGTTCCCGGTGCCCGGCTCCGGGGCCCAGCGTCACCTGCCAGCGGGCGCGCTCGTCGTGATCCCCCCGGCGGGCGGCGACGTTGAGCCCGGACGCCGTCGCGTCGCCGAGCGGCCCGGTCACCACGATCGCGGGTGGGGCTCCGGCCTGCGGGTGGTCCGGCGGGATCCGCCGTGTGAGGGCCTCACGTTCGGCCTGTTTCGTCTGGTACCGCTCGGCCGCGGTTCCCCGTCCGGCCCAGTCCGGGCCGTCGTGCCAGGCCACGGCGTCGGGGGCGTGGGCCAGCACGGCGCCGGCGTTCCAGGCGCGATAGGCGAAGTCCCAGTCCTCGCCGCCGTACCGGGTGAACGACTCGTCGAACCCGCCCAGCTCGTCGAACAGGTCGCGGCCGCAGCACATCACGGCGCTGATCACGTACTGGTAGCTCTTCGGCCCGGCCCGCAGCAGGTTGCCGCTCTCCTCGTAGCCCCGGGCCAGCCAGTGCGGTGGCGTCAGCACCGCCGGCCCCTCTCCCGAGCCGGTGAGCCAGGCGCGCACGGCCGGCGGCGACCAGCCGGTCAGGTCGGCGTGCTCCCGGCGGCCGACCACCAGCGCGTCGGGCAGATGTGACGGCAGGCGGCTGATCGCCTGCAGGTAGCCCGGTTCCGGAATCGTGTCCTGGTCGAGGAAGCAGAGCACCTCCCCCGACGACGCCCTCACCGCCAGGTTCCGGGCGGCCGCGGCCCGGAAGCCCTGATCCTCCTGCCGGACCTGCACCACCGTGAGGGGGCCGATCTCGTCGGGCCGCAGGTCCAGCGGCGGGGACGAGCCGTCGTCGGCCACCACCACCTCGAATTCCGGCCCGGTCTGGAGCTTCAGCGCCTCGAGCACCAGCCGGAGCTGGTCGGGGGCCTCGAAATAGGGCACGACGACGCTGATCCGGGCCCGCCGGGAATCGTCGGGCACCAGGTCCCAGCGGTTGCCGGGCACCACGTACGAGCCGTCGGGCAGCCGCAGCGCGTGGTCGATCACGACGCCGCGATCCGGGCGAAGAACGCGCGGTAGGCCCCGGCCACGGCAGCCTCGCACCGGGCGGCCGGCGGCGGCCGGTCCAGCCAGGTCCGCGCCGGGTCGTCGAGGGCGGCTCGGATGGCCTCGCCCAGCCGGCCGGGACGGTACAGGCTGACGAGGTGCGGGCAGTCCGTCGCGAACTCACGGCCGTAGTCGCTGTCGACGACGAGCGGGCGGCGCCCGGCGGCGATCCAGGTGTTCAGCGATCCGGACGCCGAGACGCTGGGCGCGGGCACCACCGGCACGGCGACCTCCCGCAGCCGGCGCCCGAGATCGGCGTCGGGCAGATAGCCGGTCACCTCGAAAGGCCTGTCGCCGTGCAGGTTCCGCACCAGGTCGTCGTGCCCGTCGGCCGCCCGCCCCAGGGCCACCACGCCGATGTCACCGGGCAGACCGGCCATCTCGCCGAGCAGCTCGGCGTGGCCCTTGCCCGGGTAGATGTAGCCGAAGACCGCCACGCGACCGTCGGGCCGGGGCCGTCGCACCGGGGGAACGACCTCCGCGGCCGCGATCGGCAGCGGAATGACCTGCACCGGAACGCGACCCGCCGCGTCACCGAGAAGGGCGGTCAGGCGACGGTGCTCGTGCTCGCTGCTCACACAGACCCCGTCGACGGCCTCCACCACCCGGCGGAACCCCGCGGCCCGCCGCCGGTACCGGCCCGGCTCGTCGCCGGGATCCGGCAGGTCGTGCAGTGTCACGGTGACCCGCCCGGCGAGACCGCCCACCAGCTCGGCGAAAGCCTGCGCCGCACTGGTGGTGTCGGGGCCGAACAGCGCCTCGGTGTAGTTCAGGTGGGTCACGGGGCCGGCCCCGGCGGTCTCCCGCGCCAGCCAGCGCGCGAAGATGACCACGCCGTGCCGCTCCGGGCCGACGACCAGGTGCATGACCGAGCCACCGGCCCCAGGCGTGACCGAGCCGCCGACCGCGTCGAGGACGCTCACCCGGCCACCAGCGCGGCGGCGCCGCGATCGGCCTCCAGGGCCGTCACCGCGTCGTAGACGTCCGCGTGCACCGAGCGCACCACCGACCGGCGGCGCGGTCCGGTGTCGGACCCGGCCGGAGCGAGTGGTTCCCGCGAGAGTGACCGGGCCACCGCGTCCTTCAGTGAACCGACGTCGAGTCCGGCGTTCTCGTCGTTGACGTACGACACCACCGACGACCACTGGTCGGCGTAGTAACCGCACGACGGCGCGACCACGCGGGTGCCCAGGTCGCGGCACGCCTCGAGCCAGCCCGAGTGGGTGCCGAAGCGGTGCGGCAGCACGTAGGTGTGCAGCGAGGCGAGGTAGGCGGCCAGCTCCCGGTCGTCGAACCGCTCGTGCACCCGCAGGTCCAGGTGCCCGTCGCGGGCCAGCCGCCGGGTGCGGCGCAGCCCGGGATGCCCGGCCGTCTCCGGGTGCACGTCGATCCGCAGGCGCCCACCGGCGGCCGAAACCCCCTCCAGCACGGCCAGGGTCACCCGGTCGGGCTCGACCACGTTGCGGCGCAGGCTCTTGAAGTGGATCCCGACCACCCGCGAGCTCTTGGTCGCGAGCGCCGACCGCACCGACGCGTCCACCATCGCCCCGGGCCCGAAGACCGCCGGATGGGACACGACCCGGGCGCAGACGCCCCAGCGGTCGAGGATCTCGGCGGCGGCCCCGGTGGTGAGCGTCAGCACCGCGGACGCGGCGGGCACCAGGTGGTCGAGGTGCTCGTCGTGCGCGTGCCGGGTGGCCTGGTGCGGGTTGCGCAGGTCGTGGACGGTGAGCACGAGCGGGATCCAGAGTTCGCGCAGGGTGGCGATCCACTCGCCGAGCTGCTGCGGGCTCATGTGCTCGTAGCCGAAATGCAGGTGCACGACGTCGAACTCGGCCCGGTGCTCGCTCAGCCACCCGGGAGTCAGCGCCGGGCTGGGGATCCGCGTCGGCGAGGAGCTCAGCCGGTAGGCGGGCGGGCAGCTCTGGACGACGTACGGGTGGTCACCGGGAATCTGCAGGACCCGCGGGCTCACGAGGTGAGGCATTCGTAGACGCCGACCTCGGTGCCCGTCCACGAGGCTCCGATGCCGCTGAAAGTGCTGATCACGCGGTCGTGGTCCCAGTCCTCGTCGACGTGGACCTCGTGCGGGTTGCCCTCGATCTCGCCCTGCGGGTAGTGCACGATCGGGATGGACAGGTAGACGGCCAGCGCCGCCGCGTCCTGGGCCTTCTTCCAGATCCCGAGCGCGTCGGCCTCGGACATGTGCTCCGCGACGTCTCCGAGGATCACCACGTCGACGGCCGGGAAGGGCACCTCCCGGGCGTCGCCCACCACGATCTCGTCGTAGTAGTCGTGCAGCCGGTAGGTGTGCACGTAGGGCTCGTAGATCTCGATGCCGGTGATGTGGGCGTCGGTCAGGTCTGCCAGCAGCTTGGCGTAGGTGCCGACGCCGGGCCCGATGTCGAGCACGCGCATCGGCTCGTCACCGGCCAGTGCGGTCACCCGTTCGCGGATCCAGTCCTTGCCCTCTCGGGAGCTCATTGGCATTTTCGCAGCATGGCATCGGGGTCCGGGCAGCACATTTCGACAGGTCCCGGCCGTGATCCCATCCGATCTCCGGCGCCCCATTGGTCACGCGATGCCCGGAGGTCACCATCCGTGTGATCATTTGTCCCACGCCTCTTGCGAGGCGCCCCGTGGAGCAGCCGCGGACTCCCCCTTCGACCCCCGTGCGCGGCCTGCCCGCGCACCTGCCCAGAGAGGCACACGTGACGGTGTCTCGTACCCCCGTCGTCCTGCTCGTCGAAGACGACCCGGGCGACGTCCTGCTCGTGACCGAGGCGCTCGAACGCGCCACGACCCCGCCCGCACTCCACGTCGCCGGTGACGGCCAGGAGGCCATGGACTTCCTGCACCGGCCGGGCCGCCCCCGGCCCGACCTGATCCTGCTCGACCTCAACATGCCCCGCCTCGACGGCCGGCAGACCCTGGTCCGGATCAAGGCCGACCAGCACCTGCGCGCCATCCCGGTGGTCGTGTTCACCACCTCCGACGCCGAGGCCGACGTGCTGAGCTGCTACCACGGCCACGCGAACGCCTTCGTCACCAAGCCCATGGGCCTGGACGACCTGGAGGACGTCGTCGACCAGATCGACCACTTCTACACCGGCGTCAGCGCGCTCCTGCCCCCGGAGCAGCGCCAGGGCTGACCCGCGCCGGCCTTCCTCCCGGGACCACTGGGAGGAAGGCCCGCCCGGCTCAGGCGACGTGCATCCGGACCCGGCCCGCGTCGTCCACCCAGCCCTTGCTCCGCGCATAGTCGATCATGGCGTCGAAGTCCCTGCGCCACATCGGGTCCCGGCCCAGTTCACCGGCCAGCCGGACGAGTTCGGGCGCGGGCACCGCCAGGTGCGCCTCGTCCGTCCAGTCCCCGATCCCGGCGGCGCGGGCCCGGGCCCCGTCGCCCTCCAGCACCAGCGACAGCGCCTTGAGGTTCTGCGCGTCGTCGAGCACGACACCCTCGGCCGAAGCCCGCACGATCATGTCACCGGTCCTTCCGTCACGGCGGCCTGGCCTCTCACCAGCCCTGCACCCGGGGCCAGGTTCCGGTGATGTCCAGGTTCCCGTCAACCACCGTGTAGCCGCGGTGCTGGGCCGCGGTGGCGCACGCGTGGTTGGGCAGGATGCGCAGCCGGGTGCCGAGCGGCAGGTCGGGCAGCTCGCCCGAGCTCGTCGTCAGGGTGCCGTGCTCCTGGCTGGCGTCGGTCATCCGCAGCCCGGGCAGGAGCGTGCCGTCGAGGGTGCTCACCAGGCCGTAGCCCTGGTCGACCGGCTGACGGGCGGTGCCCCGGTCGCGGGAGGTGGCCATCCAGCCCCCGTCGGTGAGCACACGACCGGGCTGGTGCCCGATCACGGTGACCACGACCGACAGCGCCAGGTCGTCGAGCGCGCACACGCCGATCCCGGCCATCACCAGGTCGAAGAACACGTAGTTGCCGGCCCGGACCTCGGTGATGCCGGTGAGATCGCTCCGGTGATCGAGGGCGTGGGCCGTGGGGGTCGACCCGATGCTCACGGTCGGCACCGTCAGCCCGGCCTCGCGCAGCCGGGTGGCGGCCCGCACCGCCACCTCCCGCTCGTTGGCGGCGGCCGCCGCCATCTCACCCGGCGTGTAGGCGAAGTACGACTCGCCCGCGTGCAGCAGCACGCCCTCCAGGCACCCCCGGGAGGCGAGGTGCTCGCCGATGGTGAGCAGGTCGTCCGCCATCGGCGCCACTCCGCCCCGGTGACCGTCGCAGTCGACCTCGATCAGCGCCGGCACCCCGCACTCGGCCACGGCCACCGCCTGGGCCAGGCTGTCGAGCAGCACCGTGACGGTGACGCCGCGGTCGTAGAGCGCGCGGACCCTCGGCAGCTTGTGCGGGTCGATGCCGACGGCGTAGGTGATGTCGGTGAACCCGGCGTCGGCGAACGCCTCGGCCTCGGCCAGCGTGGAGACCGTGATCGGGCCCGGACCGCCGTCGAAGACCAGCCGGGCGACGTCGATCGACTTGGCCGTCTTGACGTGCGGGCGCAGGATCACGCCGTGCGGTTTCAGGCGGTCACGCAGCCGGGTGACGTTGGTGCGCAGGCGGTTCCGGTCGACGACGGCGAACGGGGTGCCCGGGTCGTGCAGGGTGCTCATGCATCACTTCGCATAGTTGTAGACGGTGGCGCGGGAGATGCCGAGCTGGTCGGCGATCGTCTGGGCCGAGCTGCGGGAGTCGAAATAGCCCTCCCGGTGCAATTTCTGCACCAGCTCCCGCTTCTGCTCGCGGTTCAGCCCGCGCGGGGTGGTGGCCAGATCGGCGGCGAACGCGTCGATCGTGAGGCGCATCTCGCGGTCGGTGCGGTCGCGGAGGGTCTCGTGCACGACCGCACCGGCGGCCGCGGCCGGATCGGTCGCGACCAGGTTGGCCAGGCTCAGCGCCATCGGCGACAGGGTGGAGACGTCGAGATTCAGGCACAGCGCGGCGACGTAGCGGCCCTCGGCGTTCTTGATGCCGATCGACGTGCTCTTGGCCGGGCGCCCGTCGGGAAACTGGTTGCGGTAGTTCTGGATCACCGCCGGGTACTCCGGGTCGGCGATGCGGCGCAGCCCCAGCTCGGTGGCCGAGTCGCCGACGCTGCGCCCGGAGAGGTTGTTCTCGATCACCCGGATCGCCTGGTCGGGCTCACGCAGGTCGTGCAGCACCACCTCGCACAGCCCCGGGAACATCCGGCCGACGGCGACGGCGATCTTCTCGGCCTCGGCCAGCAGGTGCTCGTCCATGCGTTCACCTTAGACATGCTGTCCAGACTTCGACAACCATTTGAGGTTCAGACTGGAGCATCCTCACCCGCCAAGGAGTGCGATCCGCATGCGTCCCTTCCGCATCGACATCCCTCAGCCCGAGATCGACGATCTCCGGCACCGCCTCGACACCACCCGCTGGCCCGACGCCGGCCCCGTCGGCGACTGGTCGCACGGACTCCCCCTCGACCTGATGCGGGACCTGACGCGGGAATGGGCACACGGCCACGACTGGCGCACCACCCAGGACCGGCTCAACCGCATCCCGCAGTTCACCCACGAGGGCATCCATTTCCTGCACGTGCGCTCGGCCCGGGCCGATGCGACGCCCCTCGTCCTCACCCATGGCTGGCCCGGATCGTTCCTCGAATTCGAGTCCGTGATCCAGCCTTTGACGCAGGGCGAACCCGCGTTCGACGTGGTGGTCCCGTCGCTGCCCGGCTACGGGTTCAGCGCGGCCCACCCCTGGGACGTGCACGAGATCGCCGACGCCTGGGCCGCCCTGATGGCCACCCTGGGGTACCCCGAGTTCGTGGCCGCCGGCAGCGACTGGGGCACGAGCATCAGCACGTGCATCGGCATGCAGCATCCGGAGCGGACTTTCGGGCTGCATCTGGTGCCGCCGCTGGCGGCTCCCCGGCCCGGGCCGTGGAGCCCCCAGGAGCAACGAGCCCAGGACGAGCTGCGCGAGCGGGCGAGCACCGCGTCGGCCTACTCGGTCGTGCACCAGACCCGGCCCCAGACGATCGGTTACGCCCTCGCCGACTCGCCGGCCGCCCTGCTGGCATGGATCGGCGAGAAACTGCTCACCTGGGGCGACGGCCCGCAGGCCCTGTCGAAGGAGCAGATCTTCGACAACCTCAGCCTGTACTGGTTCACCCGCACCGGCGCCTCGTCGGCCCGGCTCTACGCCCGCAGCATCGATGAGATCGGCCGCTGGTTCACGGATCCGGAGGTCCTGCCCACCCTCGACGTGCCCGTGGGCGCGACCGTGTTCGCACGGGAGGTGCCCCGGCCGTCGCGACGATGGGCCGAAAAGCCGTACCGGCACCTCGTCCACTGGGGCGAGCCCGAACGAGGCGGCCACTTCGGCGCCTGGGAGCAGCCCGCCGTGTTCACGCAGGAACTACGCAAGAGCTTGCAGGGCATGAAAAAGGCCCGGGGCCGCGATGTGTCGCGGAGCCCGGGCCGATAGTCAAGCCAGGTACTACAGGGCCGTGCGCAGTCTTTCAATGACCTGCTCGGCATCCCAGGAATGGTCGTACCGGTCGGACAGGCAGTCGTCGTCGATGCAGTTCATGACGGCATTCAGTGCTTTGCGGGCGCGTTCGTTGAGCACGATCGACACGTAGCCGGTCACAGCATCACGCGTGACCGCGACGACGGGGTCGGTCTCCTCGACGACCTCGTCCTCCTCGAACTCACTCTCGAAGAGATCGTCGCGGGAAAGCAGCGGGCTCAGGGCATTCACGATGAACCTCCAGTAAAGGCTGACGGCACAGCGTCAGGACCTCCTGAACTCATCTTCCGGATACCAGCGGATTTGGCAACCGGAAGGCCGTGATCCGGACCACATCAACGCGGTTGGAGATCATCGCGCCCCCCGTCCGGTCGCCATCGATCCTGATCACTGCCGCACAGGTCAGCACCCGAATGCCGAACCGGTCCACCGACGGGCCGACCACGCAGCGCGGTCTCCCCGTACGTGAGCGGACTCACGTCGTCCCGGCCCGCCACCAACCGCGACCAGTTCCAGCCGATTTGCCGTCATCCGGCACCGGGCCGAGTGGCCCCGGCAAGCCCTGCAAGAGCTTGCACCCGCGAGCGCGCGCCCGCCACACCGGCTTTGACCAGGCCTCGGCCGGGCGGGCCCCCATCGGCCTGAGAATTGCTGCGTCAGAGGCCAACCCGCGCAATGGCGGACGCGGTGGTCGCCCCGGCGGTCAGGCCGCCCCGTCGTAGCGTTCCCGGGAGACGAGCACACCGGGCATGTGCTCGCGGGCCCAGGTCTCCAGGCCGAGCAGCAGCGGCTGGAGCGTGCGCCCGGCCTCGGTGAGTTCGTACTGCACCCGCGGCGGCACCTCGGCGAAGGCCTGCCGCACGATCAGCCCGTCACGCTCCAGGGCCTTCAGCGTCTGCGACAGCATCTTCGGGGAGATGCCCCCGACCTGGTCGGCCAGGTCGCGGTAGCGGGCCGGCCCCTCGGAGAGGACGCCGATGATCAGGATCGTCCACTTGTCGCCGATCCGGTCGACCAGCCCCCGGCTGGGACAGTCGGCGGCGTAGGGGTTGAACGGCAGATCCTCGGTCACGGCGTCCTCTCCTTGGTCACGGCGTCAGTAGGCGACGCTGATGCGCTCGCGCGTGTGCGCACCCGACTCGATCTCGTCAACATAGGCGATCGCGTAGTCGTCACCCGAGATGAACGACTTGCCCTCGGCGTCGGACTGCAGCACGTCGCCACCGACCCGGAAGGTGCCGACGCGCTCGCCGGGCACCCAGGAGCCGAACTCGGCCGCGGGGCTCACGTAGAACCAGTTCAGCTCGCCCTCGGAAACCCGCAGCGCCTCGAGGATCTGGCGGTGACTGCCGGCCTCGCCCTTGTAGGCGTCCGGGAACTCGGGGGTGTCGATGAGCGCCGGGCCCCCCTCGGCGACGAGCAGCGAGCCCGCGCCACCGACGAAGCTCAGGCGCGCGTCGTTCTCGATCGAGACCCTGGTCAGGAGCGGCAGGGCGTCGATGAGCCTGGGCTCACCCTCCTCGCCGGGCTCGGCGCGCAGCGCGACGACGATCTGGTCGGCACCCTTCACCACGTCGGCGACGAACGCCTCGTCGTGGATCGAGCCGGTGCGCAGCTGGATGCGGCTGTCGAGCTCCTTCTCGTGACGGGCGACGGCGACGACCTCGTGGCCACGGGAGACCAGCTCGGCGCCGATCCGGCCACCGGCGTACCCGGTGCCCCCGAAGATGACGACCTTGGCCATGACAACCTCCATGCTTGCTCGCGGATAGCTACTACCTGAAAGATAGTATCGAGATGCTTGAAGGTCAAACCATCTCCGCGACGGCCGCCGGACGTACCGGATCAGGCGACGCTGAACCCGCCGTCCACGGCGATCGTCTGGCCGGTGACGTAGGCGGAGGCGTCGGACGCCAGCCACACCGCGACTCCCGCGAAGTCGGGAAGTTCACCGTTGCGTCCCATATGAGTGCGGGCGGCCAGGGCCTCGGCCCGGCCGGGAATCGCGAAAGCGGGTTCGGTGAGCGGGGTTCGCACGAAACCGGGGGCGACCGCGTTGCAGCCCACCCCGCGCGGCGACCAGGCCTCGGACTGCGAGCGGGTGAGCCCGGTGACGGCGGCCTTGGAGACGCCGTAGGCCCCGCTGTTGCCGAAGGCGCGCACCGACTGCTGCGAGGCGATGTTGATGATGCGGCCCCAGCCACGCTCGGCCATCGCGGGGCCGAGCGCCTGACCGAGAACGAAGGCGGCGTCGACGTTGACGGCCATCGTCCGGTCGTACTCGTCGAGGGTGAGCTCGTGCATCGGGGGCCGGAGATTGAGACCGGCCGAGTGCACCAGGATGTCGATCGGCCCGAACTCAGCCTGGGCCCGTTCGGCCACGCCGGTGACCTCACGACGGTTCGCGAGGTCGGCCGCGATCCAGTCGGCCCGCACGCCGTCGGCCCGCAGACGTTCGGTGTTCTCGCGCAGCCGGTCGGCGGTGCGGGCGACGAGGACGACCCGGGCCCCGGCCCGCCCGATCGCCTCGGCCATGCTCAGCCCGATGCCCGAGCTGGAGCCGGTGATCAGCGCGGTGCGGCCGGCGCAGGAGAAGAGGTGTTCAACCGTGGGATGCACGGCTGACACCGTAAGCGATCGATCACCGCATTTCTCGGTCGCCGGCGGTGCGATACAGCTCGCGTTTCAGTTGCCGGCGGCGCGGTGCTGCTCGCGCCTCAGTTGCCGGCGGCGCAGTGCTGCTCGAGCCTCAGTTGCCGGCGGCGCGGTACTGCTCGAGCACGGACGACGCGATGCGGCCCCGGGCGGAGACTTCGACGCCGTTGCTGGCGGCCCAGGCACGCACGGCGGCGGTGTCGACCTCGGTGGTGACCTTGCGAATGGTGCGGCCGGACTTGGTCAGACGCCGCGCACTGTTGGCCCACGGCTCGAAAGCCTGCCGCAATTTGGCCGCGTTCTTCTCGGTCACGTCGATCTCATAGGTCTTGCCGTCGATAGCGAAGGTGACGGTCTCCGCCGCGGGCTTTCCGTTGAGGTCGTCGGTGAATTCCACAATCGTTCTCTGCGCCATGGGCAGAGCATAGGGCGAGATTGTCGCCGGGAGTAATTCGGGGCAGGCGAGTCACTAATTGCGTGGATCACCATTCACCCGGACGGACCAGGTGACTACGCAGACGAACCGTTTTATCGGGCCGGGCATTTCGTGGACCACGGGGCGCGGTCGGCCGCTCACTCGCCTTTACCCGGGGCGGGCCGCGGATCCGGGACCGGATTAGCGTTCCGGGTGCCACGGCCGGTCGGCCCGGGTGCGCAGGGCACCGGCCTCCACCCGCAGCGCGTGCACCACGTGACCGTCCCCCTCACCGACGGGGCCCAGGTAGGTGTGACCGGTGAGGTGACACCACGAGGGCAGGTCGATCGGGGCGGCCGGATCGGTGGTGAGCACGTGCACGAGCGTGCCCGGATCCGCCTCCGCCACCACGCCGCGCAGCTTGATCAGCAACCGCACGCAGAGCATGCCGATGCCGTCCACCACGACGTCGGGCGGGACGGAAGACGTTTCCGCGCCCATGCTCTCGGCCGTCAGCCGGCGCGGCGGTCGGACGCCGCCCAGGAGACCGCGGCGGTGACGGCGGAGACCGCGAGCACCGACGGCCAGGGGCCGATCTTCTTGGCCAGCGGGTGGCTCAGGCCGAAGGCCCCGACGTAGGTCGCGACCAGGGCGCCGGTGGTGACGGGCCCGGTCTTGCGCACCCATTCCCGGCCGGCCAGCACCCCGCCGGCCGCCAGCACCGCGCCGCCCAGCGGGCGATTGCCGGTGCGGCGGGCGAGTTGCCAGCCCCCGATGAGAGAACCTGCGGTGACGGCGGCCGTGGGAAAACGCATATCGCGACGGTAACACCGCAGTTGGCGTGCTCTTCGGCGGGCCTTCCCGGACGCGTACTGTCGATGTCGCCGGCGACCACCTTCACGACAATGTTGTCGGCGCTGCGTCACTCCACCGGAAAGGCGACCGGCGATTTCCCGGCCGTCCGGTCCCACTCCCCCGGCCCGCCGCCGAGGCGACCTTATTCCACCCAATCGTCCACAACGTCCCCTATTCGCTGCCCAATGCCGCCGCCGTGGCCGCCCCGATCGCCGCCATCTGCGGGTTGTCGGCGGAATGAGCCAGGAAGACCAGGGCGAACGCGGCCGCCCAGGCCCGGGCCCGGATTTCCAGCGATTTCCCGGAAAGGGGCGCCCGGTGCGCGTACTCCGCCCAGAACCGCGCTCGGGCCGGAGCCGGGAGCAGCATCCAGGCCACGGCCAGGTCGGTGGCCGGGTCGCCCGCGGTCAGGTCGCCGAAGTCGATGACCGCCCCGATCCCCCGGCCGGTGATCAGGAGATTGGCCGGATGCAGGTCGCCGTGGAGCCAGACCGGTTCGTGCGCCCAGGGTTCCGCCGCCGTGCCCCGGTCGATCAGTTCCATCAGGAACCCCGCCGAGGCACCGGCCGACGCCGCGTTGCGCTCGTCGAGCGGACGGCGGGCGGGCAGGTCGACGCCCCGGAACGGGTTGCGGGGAGCCTGCGTGGGAGCGGGCCGGTGCAGGGCTCCCAGAAAGGCCGCGAGTTCGGTCGCGACACGGTGCGAATCAGCTTCGGTGAATTCGCCGGTGGCGGTGACCGCAGGGCTTCCGGGCAGCCAGGGCGTGAGACTCCAGGGGTAGGGGTAGCCGGGCGTGGGGACGCCGGTGCGCACCGGCACCGGGATCGGCAGGGGAAGGCGCGGGGCCAGTTCGGGCAGCCAGGTCTGCTCGGCGTGCACCAGGGCGGCGGCCTGCTCGCGGCGGGGCAGGCGGGCGACGAGGCCGTCACCGATGCGGGCCATCACGTTGTCCCAGCCGTTCGCGAGCACGGTGATCGGCTCGTGCGCCAGGTCGGGGTGCTGCTCGGCGAGAAGCTGCCGGATGTCGTCGGTGGTGATCTCGACGTCGGCGGCGGGCATCCGGGCCATCAGCGTTGCTCCTCGCCGACGTCATGCTTCTCGCTCCGGCCCGCGTGCTGCGCGATGTGGCCAGTGCGCTTCGCGGCCTGGCCGGTGTGTCTCTCGAGCTGGCCTTCGTGCTTATCGAGCTGACCTTCATGGGTCTTGAGCCGGCCTTCGTGCTTCTCGGCCCGGCCGTCGTGCTTCTCGGCCCGGCCTTCGTGCTTCTCGAGCTGGCCTTCGTGCTTCTCGGTCTGGTCGGTGCGGTGCTTCTCGATCTCCGGCACGTGCTCGCGCGCCCACCCGGCCAGCGCGAGAGCCGGTGCGATGAGGCTCTTCCCGGTGGCAGTGAGCGTGTACTCGACACGCGGCGGCACCTCGGCGTGGGCGGTGCGCGAGACCAGGCCGTCGTGCTCCAGGTTGCGCAGGGTCAGGGTGAGCATCCGCTGCGAGATCCCCGGGATCCGGGCCTGCAGCTCGGAGAAGCGCAGCACGCTCTGGTCGATCGTGGCGACCACCAGGAGGGTCCACTTGTTCGCGATGCGGTCGAGCACCGTGCGCAGGGTGCGCCCGCCGTCACCCCGGATCAGGCAGGTGTTCTCGTACTGCGACATGACCTCTCCCGGCCTCAGGCACACGTGTGTGCCTTTTGTAGCGTCCCGACGGCGGACTCATGATGCTGCCACGTCCCGTTCGCCGGTATCACGGAGTCTTTTCATGACGATTGCCTTCTGGGTGCTCGCCGCCCTGCTCGCCCTCTTCTACCTCTACAGCGGCGGTCTCAAGGTGGTGCGCACCCGCGATCAGCTGCGTCCGATGATGGCCTGGGTCGACAGCGTGCCGCTCCCGGCGCTGCGCACGATCGGCGTGCTCGAGGTGCTCGGTGCCCTGGGTCTGGTGCTGCCTCCGCTGACCGGGATCGCACCGGTGCTGGCGGTGGCCGCCGCGATCGGGCTGGCACTGATCCAGGTCGGCGGCACCGCCACGCACGTGTCGCGGGGCGAGACGAGCGTGATCGGGCTGAACCTCGCGCTGCTCGTCGCGGCGGCGGTCACGGCGTGGCTCGCCACCGTCTGGCTGTGATGCGGGCGTAGGGTGAGCCGCACGTTCACCGAGGGGGCTGAATGATGCGCGCTTACACCATTTTTCCGTTCGTGATGGCCGTCGGCGTCGTGCTGGCGCCGTCGGCACAGGCGGCGTCCGGGGGCCTGCCGACGCAGGCCGCGGTCTCGCCGGGCCCGTCGACCCGGTCCGCTCAGGCCCGACTTGCGGAGGCCAGGATCGCGGACGCGCGGTCCGCTCACGCCCGGCCCACCCAGGCCCGGCCCGCTCACGCCCGGCCCGCTCACGCCCAGCCCGCTCACGCCCGGCCCACCCAGGCCCGGCCCGCTCAGGCCCGGCCCGCTCACGCCCAGCCCGCTCACCTCCAGCCCGCTCAGGCCGGCTCGGGATCACCCACGGCAGCCACCTCTTCCAGCGCGCCCGCGGTCGCCGGGGTACAGAGGCAGCGGCTCGTCTACTCCTCGGCGCCCGGGCAGGCCAACCGGCTCACAGTCACTATGCGCGCCGGCACCGGCACCGACCTCTACTCCTACACGGTCGACGACGTGTACCCGATCCGGGCGACCGCGGGCTGCCGTCACCCGGTGCGCACCGACGCGACCAAGGTGGTGTGCTCGCTCGACGTCGCCGGCAACGCAGACCCGTTCTACGCCGGGCTGTTCTACCTCGGCGACCGTAACGACACCGTGCGCTTCCACAACCTGAGCGGTCAGGAGTTCTACGCCAGTCAGTTCTGGCTGGGCGACGGTGACGACCGCGCCGTGACCCGGGCCGATCAGCCCGAGCCGGGGCAGGACGGGCACGACGGCAGCTCGGTCTACGGGCAGAACGGCGACGACCAGATCGAGACCGGTCCGGGCGGCGACCTGAGCTTCGTGATGGGCGGCAACAACGACGACCTGATCCGGGTCTACGGCGAGGGCATCGCCTCCGGCGGCAACGGGAACGACAAGATCTACGGGACCTTCGGCATCCACACCTTCAACGGCGACGACGGCAACGACCTGATCGACGCCGGTGACGGTGACGACGTGGTCTACGGCGGACGCGGCAACGACCGCCTGTGGGGCCGCCAGGGCAACGACACCATCTACGGCAACAGCGGTGACGACCAGCTGCACGGTGGACTCGGGACCGACAACCTCCACGGCGGCCCGGGCCGGAACGTGATCGACGAGCGCTGAAACTGTCGGTGGTCTCTGGCAGAGTGCTTTTTCGTGGAGATCGACAGGTTCTGGGAGATCGTCGAGGCGGCCCGTGCGGTTCCGGCCCCGTTCGACGAGGCGCTGTTCAACCGGCTGCGGCAGCTACCGGGCGACGAGATCGTCGAATTCGGGCGGCGGTTCGGTGAGTTGCAGCTCGAGCTGTACCGGTGGGACGTCTGGGGTGCGGCCTACCTCATCGGCGGGGGCTGTTCCGACGACGCGTTCATCGACTTCTGTGCCGGGGTGATCTCACTGGGCCGGGAGTGGCTCGAGCAGCCCGACAGCCTCGCCACACACCCGGAGGTGCAGGCCGAGGGCGGTGACCAGTTCGAGCCACTGTTCTACGAAGAGGTCACCTACGTGCCGGCCCGGGCCTGGCGGCAGGCCACCGGCGGCACCGACTTCCCGCAGGAACCCGTCGCGCACGACCGCGACATGGGTGAGTCGTTCGACTTCGACGACGAGTCCGAGATGCGGCGCCGCTACCCGTCTCTCGCGCCGGTCTGCCTTTAGGGACCCCATGGCAGACGCGCCGGTCGGCTAAAGGACGGGCGCCCCGGACGGCACCCCGCCCCGGACCTCATCTCACACCGCCCCGGCACGCGCCCCGCTCCCCGCCCCCGGCGTCCCGCCTCACCCAGCACCCAGCACCCGGCGTCTCGCCCCGCCCCGCCCCGCCTGATGGAGTCTGCGGCACCCACGCCTCCGGAGCCGCTCCCCTCATGCATAGCCACGCGAAGTGCACTGGCTGCGGGTGCGTCGGTGCAGGGCTCCTGCCCGGCCGCAGGGCTCGTACCGCCGGGCTTCGCGGCGCCGGGAACAGCACCACCCCCTATACCCATTCGGTATAGGGGGTGTGTCTTCCGCCGAGACTCGGCCCGTCGGGGAGCCTCAGCCCATCAAGGCCTTCCACTCGTCAAGGCATCCACCCGTCAAAGCCCTCCACCCGTCAAAGCCCTCCCACCCGTCAAAGGGCTTTCCCCCGCCAGGGAGTTTCCACCCGTCAGGCGGGCAGGTTGACCACGGTGTTGTCGGAGGCCGGGCGCGGGAAGGGGATGCGCTTGGCCGGACCGGCCTGGCGCAGTAGGTCGGTCATCAGCTCGGCGGGCTGCGGCCGGCACAGGTGGTAGCCCTGGCCGTAGGCGATGCCCAGCCCGGCCAGACGTTCACGCTGGGGCTCGGTCTCGATGCCCTCGGCCACCACGTCGACCTTCAGCGAGCGGGCCATCGCCACGATGCCCTCGAGCAGCGGTGACGACGGGTCGGTCTGCAGGTTGCTGGTGATCGAGCGGTCGAGCTTGAGCTGGCGCACCGGGTAGCGGTGCAGGTAGTCGAGCGAGGTGTAGCCGATACCGAAGTCGTCGAGGCTGACGCGCACACCGGCCTCGGTGAGCAGGGCCAGGGTGAGAGCCCCGGCCTCGGGCGGCAGTTCGTCGTGCTCGGTGATCTCCAGGTGCAGTTGCGTCGGCTTGACCCCGGCGTGCTCCAGCGACTGCAGCGTGGCCTCGGCCAGGCGCGGGTCGAGCATGCTGGTGCGCCCCAGGTTCACGCTGACGTAGATCGAGCCGATGCCCTCCTGCTCCCACGCGGCCACCTGGGCCAGCGCCTCACCCAGCACCCAGCGGTCGAGTTCCCCGGCCAGGCCCGAGGTCTCGGCCAGGCCGAAGAAGTCGTCGGGGCGCACCATGCCCCGTTCGGTGTGCCGCCAGCGCATGAGCGCCTCGCAGCCGGTGATCAGGCCGGTGCCGAGCTCGACCAGGGGCTGGTAGTACACCTCGAAGGTCCCCGCGGTGACGTCTCCGTCGAGCGTGCGGCGCAGGTCGGTGAGCAGGGCCTGACGGCCGAGCACCTGGTCACGCTGCTTCGGGTCGTAGACCACCACGGTGTTGCGGCCCGCGGCCTTGGCCGAGTAGACGGCGATGTCCACCTCGGTGAACACCTCGGCCTCGTCGCGGTCGGGCAGGTTCAGCTCGATCACGCCGATGCTCACCCGCACCGGCATCTCGTGACCGGCCACGTCGAACGGGGCGGCGAACACCTTGTCCTTGATCGCCTCGACCGGGGTGTGCCCGGGCGGGAGGATCAGCACGAACTCGTCGCCGCCGGGACGTCCCAGGATCGCGTCCGGCGACATCTGGCCCCGCAGCCGGCGGGCGATCTGCACCAGCAGGTCGTCACCGGCGTAGTGCCCGAACGTGTCGTTGACCTGCTTGAAGTCGTCGACGTCGAGAAGGGCGAGCTGCCAGGGCGATTCGGCGGTGGGGGCGAGCTCGCGGAAGGCGAGCACCATCCCCCGCCGGTTGAGCAGGCCGGTGTACCAGTCGCGGTCGGCCAGGCGCTCGTTGTCGAGCACCGCGGCGGCACCGCGCACCAGGGCCACCATGGCCACGAGCACCCCGGTGAGCACGTAGACCAGGCCGGGCAGCAGGTCCGCGCCGATGACGTACAGCAGCACGGGCACGGCGGCCAGAGGCATCAGCGCGACCAGGCGCGAGGACTCCGAGCGCCGCCGCAGCAGGGCCTGGGGCGAGAACGCCGCGTGCATCGAGGGTTCCAGCGGCGCCCAGACGAACAGCCCGACGGCGACCACCGCGGCCACCTGGGCGAACTGGTTGTGCAGCGGGGCCCGCTCCCCCGTGCCGACCACGACCACCAGGTCGTTGACGACGGTCAGGATCGCGGCCAGCACCCCGAGAAAGGTGCTGCGCGGGAGACGGTCCCGGGAGATCAGGAACCGCACCAGCAGCCCGCCGAGCACCACGTCGATCACGGGGATCACGGCCGCCACGACCGAGACCCCGGTGGGAAGAGCCCGCACGGTCGCCACCACCTGGGCGACCACCACTCCGAAGACACCGACGAGGAGCAGCAGGTCGGCGTACCGGGAGAACCGGTCCCACCGTCCCCCGAACTCCTCGACGGCGCCCGGGAAGAACACGTACCGCGCCTTGCCCACCGCTTCCTGCTGACCGTGGCGCCGGATCCAGAACAGCCGGACCACGACACCCACGGCACACATCTGTCCCGCGATCACGAGGGCCGCACCGACAGCAGCGGCATCCTCGTTCAGCAGGCCGACCAGGCCCGCTCCGCCCCACAGCCCCAGCATTCCCGCGACCAGGCTCCAGGCGATCCACTCGGCGGGCCGGTACCAGGCGATTCCTCCGAGCGTGGCGCCCACAGCCACCCACGTCCCGGCGAGCAGCAACCACGGCTGCACGTCCGGGTGGCCGGCGGGTACGGCCAGCACGAGCAACCCCACCAGAGGGAGGATCATCGGCAAGGGCCGGGCTGTGATGGTCCTCGACGTCTCCCTCATGCTGATTAGATTCGGCTTCGGGAGGCCGGACTCAAGCACGCAGCGTGATCGATCTTCACTCTGCGGCAGTCGGTTCGCTCGAACGGCCCAGTGAAAGCCGGTTTCCGCGTAGCAATCGGGCACCGCGCGTGCCACGTAAGGCCCAGACTAGGGCGTTCGCACCGCCGGCACCACCGCAGCCGACCCCTGGGCCACCTGCGCGAACAGCTCGAAAACCTTCGGCTCGGACACCACCGGGCTGTTCGCGATCACCTCGTCGATGCCCAGCTCGGCCGGGCGGGCGAACCGCTCGACCGCTGATCGGGGCTCCGGCTCCTCCCGGCGGGCGCCGTCGCGGGTGAGGTGCAGGCTCGAGAGCACCGTGCGGTGCGGGGAGTCGAGGTCGCGGCCCTCGGTCTCGCAGTGGCCGCCCAGCACGTCGAGTCGGTGTTTGAGGACGTGGTGGTCGCCGCTGTTGAACAGGTTGCAGGCGTCGCTGTGGCGGGGCACGAGGCGGAGCGTCTTCTTGTCTCCCCAGCCGCCGCCGATGATGCGCGGGTACGGGAAAACCTCCGCGGACCGGCCTGGTCCGCGTCGCGCGCGATGCGCCCGAGCGTCGCGCCGATCTGCGCGGGCCCGCCGTCCCGGGTGAACCTGGGTGCCTCCAGTCCGATTCGCATCGGGCGCCGGAAGCCGGACACGGCGAAGGGCCCCGGCTCGTCAGCCGGGGCCCTTCGCGACGCGTACGTCAGAAGTGCAGCAGCGGGTCGATCGCGACGACCAGGAACAGCACGGTCAGGTAGGTGATCGAGCCGTGGAACAGCCGCATCGGCTTGAGCTCAGCCTCCTCACGCTTCGACCGGCCGTACAGCGCATGCGCCTCGTAGAGGAAGTAGCCGCCAGTGACCAGGGCCCCGATCGTGTAGACCCAGCCGGTGTCGGCCGCCGGGATCAGCAGCAGAGACCACAGCACCATGGCCCACGAGTAGATGACGATCTGCTTGCCGACGACCTTGGGGTCGGCGACCACGGGCAGCATCGGCACACCGGCCTTGGCGTAGTCCTCGCGGTACTTGATGGACAGCGGCCAGTAGTGCGGCGGCGTCCACAGGAACACGATGCCGAACAGCACGAACGGCGCGAGACTGAGGCTGTTCGTCACCGCCGACCAGCCGATGAGCGTGGGCAGGCACCCGGCCACGCCGCCCCACACGATGTTCTGCGGGGTGCGGCGTTTCAGGATCATCGTGTAGCCCACGACGTAGAGCAGGATCGCCGCCAGGCCGAGCACCGCCGACAGCACGTTCACCAGCACGGCCAGCACCGCGAACGCGATCACGCCGAGCGCCAGGCCGAAGGTGAGGGCGCCGCGCGGGCTGACCTCGCCGGTGACCAGCGGGCGGTTCACCGTGCGCTTCATCTCCGCGTCGATGTCGCGGTCGATGTACATGTTCAGCGCGTTGGCACTGCCCGCGGCGAGCGATCCGCCGAAGAGCGTGGCCAGGACCAGCCACAGCGAGGGCACGCCCCGCTCGGCCAGCATCATGGCCGGCACCGTGGTGACGAGCAGCAGCTCGATGATGCGGGGCTTGGTGAGCGCGATGTACGCGGCGACCGACCGGCGCAGCTTGTGCGAGCGCTTGGCCCGGACGAGGAAGAGCTCGCTCTCGCCCGTCAGCTCGGGGAAAGCCGCCCTCAGCGCGGGCACGGTCGGGACATGCGTTGGCGGCGCCGTCAGCCCCGAGGGCGGTGCCGGGCGAGGTTCGACTGCAGTCACAATTCCCTCGATGTTCAGATTCGGACGGGCGTCACTCTACGCGGGCCCTTCCGCCCTTCCGGACGCGGCACCCCGTAACGCAGTTCAAAGCTCGGCAGAACGCTCGGGTAACCCCAGTGAGTTGCGTGCTCAGATCCGGTGATCATGGGTCTGCACTGCTCAGAAGCGGTTCAGAAGCGCCCCGGTCGTTCCGAAGTGGGACCCGGGACGGTGTGACACCGATCTCGTGTTGCCTCATTGTCGTCGGGCTGACGTAAAATCTGTCCGGACATCGGCGGCCACGGCTCACCTGCAAGAGTTCCACTCGCGTCTGGAACGGCTGGGCTCACCCGCCGGGTCTAGGCTCGATCTTGAGAAGACCATGCAAGGGAAGGATCCGGATCGTCGTGACAGACACCGCAACCAGCGCCACCAACGGGCTCGAGTGGACCGACTTGGACAAGCGCGCGGTGGACACCGTGCGACTGCTCGCCGCGGACGCGGTGCAGAAGGTCGGCAACGGTCACCCGGGTACGGCCATGAGCCTCGCCCCCGCGGCCTACATGCTCTACCAGAAGGTCATGAAGCACGATCCGAGCGACCCCAACTGGGTCGGCCGTGACCGCTTCGTGCTCTCCGCCGGTCACTCCAGCATCACGCAGTACGTGCAGCTCTTCCTCGCCGGCTACGGCCTCGAGCTCGAAGACCTCAAGGCGCTGCGCACCTGGGGCTCGCTGACCCCCGGTCACCCCGAGTACGGCCACACGGCCGGCGTCGAGATCACCACCGGCCCGCTGGGCCAGGGTCTGGCCTCCGCGGTGGGTATGGCGATGGCCGCCCGCCGCGAGCGTGGCCTGTTCGACCCGGAGGCGGCCGCGGGCGAGAGCCCGTTCGACCACCACGTCTACGTGATCGCGTCCGACGGTGACCTCCAGGAGGGTGTCACCGCCGAGGCCTCGTCGATCGCCGGTCACCAGGAGCTGGGCAACCTGGTCGTGATCTACGACCAGAACCACATCTCCATCGAGGACGACACCGACATCGCCTTCACCGAGGACGTCGCCAAGCGGTACGAGTCGTACCACTGGCACGTGCAGAAGGTCGACTGGACCGTCACCGGCGAGTACGTCGAAGACGTGCAGGCCCTGTACGACGCGATCGAGGCGGCCAAGGCCGAGACCTCGAAGCCGTCGATCATCCTGCTCCGCACCATCATCGCCTGGCCGGCCCCGACCAAGCAGGGCACGGGTGCCTCGCACGGCTCCGCGCTCGGCCTGGACGAGATCAAGGCCACCAAGGAGCTCCTCGGTTTCCCGACCGACCAGGACTTCTACGTCGACCCCGAGGTGTTCGAGCACGTCCGGGGTGCCGTCGACCGCGGCCGGTCGCTGAAGTCGGCCTGGCTCGAGGGTTTCAAGGCCTGGGAGGCCGCCAACCCGGAGCAGGCGTCGCTGCACGAGCGTCTGGCCGCCGGCCGGCTGCCCGACGGCTGGGAGAAGGCGCTGCCGTCCTTCCCGGCCGGCAAGGACGTCTCGACCCGTAAGGCGTCCGGTGCGGTCCTGAGCGCCCTGGCCCCGGTCCTGCCGGAGCTGTGGGGCGGTTCGGCCGACCTCGCCGAGTCGAACAACACGACCATGGAGGGCGAGCCGTCCTTCATCCCGTCGCACCGTTCGACCAGCACGTGGAGCGGCAACCCGTACGGCCGCACGCTGCACTTCGGCATCCGCGAGCACGCGATGGGCTCGATCCTGGCCGGTATCCGCCTGCACGGCAACACCCGCCCCTACGGCGGTACGTTCCTGCAGTTCAGCGACTACATGCGTGGCGCCGTCCGGCTCACGTCGCTGATGAACATCCCGGTCACCTACGTCTGGACCCACGACTCCATCGGTCTGGGCGAGGACGGCCCGACGCACCAGCCGGTCGAGCACCTGGCGGCCCTGCGCGCGATCCCGAACCTGTCGATCGTCCGCCCGGCCGACGCCAACGAGACCGCCTGGGCGTGGCGCGCCAACCTGGAGCGCAACTCCGGTCCGGTCGGGATGATCCTGTCCCGCCAGAACCTGCCCACCTACGACCGTGAGGCCCCCGGCTTCAACGGCCCGGAGGGTGTGGCCCGGGGCGCGTACGTCCTGGCCGAGGCCGACGGGGGCGACCCCAAGGTCATCCTCATGGGCACCGGCTCGGAGGTCCAGCTCGCCGTCGCCGCGCGCGAGGTGCTGCAGGCCGAGGGAATTCCGACCCGGGTGGTCTCGGTTCCCTGTGTCGAGTGGTTCAACGAGCAGGACGCCAACTACAAGGCGAGTGTGCTGCCGCACACCGTGAAGGCGCGTGTCTCGGTCGAGGCCGGTCTGGCCCTGGGCTGGCGCGACTTCGTCGGTGACGCCGGCCGCAGCATCTCGGTCGAGGGTTACGGCGCGTCCGCCGACTACAAGCGGATCTTCAAGGAGTACGGCATCACCACGGAGGCCGTGGTCGAGGCCGCCAAGGAGAGCCTGCGCGCCACCGAGGCCTGATCCTGGCCTGAACCTCCCGCAAGACCAGTAACACCCCGGCCCGCCGTCCGTGCCACCGCAGTCACGGACGGCGCAGGCCGGAATTCGATATGAGCCGTGCGGATGCCGCACGGCACCGCAACTGGAGGCCCATCTCGTGAGTAACGCTGTCAAAGACCTTGCGGCCGCAGGCGTCTCGGTCTGGCTGGACGACCTTTCCCGCGAACTGCTGGAGAGCGGCGACCTGCAGAAGCTGATCGACGAGCGCAACATCCTCGGGGTCACCACGAACCCGACGATCTTCGCCAACGCCCTCTCGAAGGGTGACCGTTACCAGGACCAGGTCGACGCCCTGGCCAAGAAGAACGCCGACGTCGACACCGCGGTCTTCGAGATCACGACCGACGACGTGCGCTCCGCGTCCGACGTGTTCAAGCCGCTGTTCGAGAGCACCGACGGCCAGGACGGCCGGGTCTCGATCGAGGTCGACCCGCGCCTGGCCCGCGACACCCAGGGCACGATCGAGAGCGCCAAGAAGCTCTGGTCCACGGTCAACCGCCCGAACGCCATGATCAAGATCCCGGCGAGCGTCGAGGGCCTGCCCGCGATCACCGCCGTTATCGCCGAGGGCATCAGCGTCAACGTCACGCTGATCTTCTCGCTCGAGCGCTACCGCGCCGTGATCGACGCCTACCTGGCCGGTCTCGAGCAGGCCAAGGCCAAGGGCATCGACCTGTCCACGATCCGTTCCGTCGCCTCGTTCTTCGTGTCCCGCGTGGACACCGAGATCGACAAGCGCCTGACCGCGGTCGGCACCGACGAGGCCCTCGCCCTCAAGAGCAAGGCCGGCGTCGCCAACGCGCAGCTCGCCTACCAGGTCTACGAGGAGAGCATCGCCACCGCCCGCTGGGCCGAGCTCGCCGCCGCCGGCGCCCACCCGCAGCGCGCGCTGTGGGCCTCCACCGGCGTCAAGGACCCGAAGCTCCCCGACACGCTCTACGTGACCGAGCTGGTCGCGAAGAACACGGTCAACACCATGCCGGGCGCCACGCTCGAGGCCACCTTCGACCACGGCGTGATCAAGGGTGACTCGATCACCGGCTCCTACGCCGCCGCCACGGAGACGATGAACGCGCTCGCCGGCGTGGGCATCGACTACAACGACGTCGTGACGCTGCTGGAGACCGAGGGTCTCGACAAGTTCGAGAAGAGCTGGGCCGAGCTCCTGGGCACGGTGACCGACGAGCTGGAGCGCGCCAAGGCGCGGGTTGCCGAGTGAGCGACGACTCCGCCGTATGGCCGGCCGATGACGTGGCGGCCGACGTGACCGTCACGCCGGCTGGGCCGGACGCACTGAAGGCCGTCGAGAAGCACGTCGCCACCCTGGTCTCCGACCGGGTGGCCTCGCGCATCGCGCAGAAGGACCCGACGCTCTGGGGCGAGGCCGCGGTCTCCGAGGCCTCGGTCCGCCTGGGCTGGGTCGGCCTGGCCGACTCCTCCCGTCCGCTGGTCGAGCCGATCGAGTCGCTGCGGGCCGAGCTGCTCGCGGAGGGCGTCGACCGGGTCGTGCTGGCCGGCATGGGCGGCTCGTCCCTGGCCCCCGAGGTGATCACCAAGACGGCCGGCGTCGAGCTGGTCGTGCTGGACACCACCGACCCGGGTCAGGTCCGCAGCGCGCTGGTCGAGCTGGAGCGCACGGTCGTCGTGGTCTCCAGCAAGTCCGGCGGCACCGTCGAGACCGACAGCCAGCGGCGGGTTTTCGAGGCCGCCTTCACGGCCGCCGGGATCGACGCCAAGCGCCGCATCGTGGTCGTCACCGACCCGGGCTCCCCGCTGGAGAAGGCCTCGGCCGAGGCCGGCTACCGCGCGGTCTTCAGCGCCGACCCGACGATCGGCGGCCGGTACTCGGCGCTGACCGCGTTCGGCCTGGTGCCGTCCGGTCTGGCCGGTGTCGACGTGGGCGCCCTGCTCGACGAGGCGGCCGCGGTCAGCGACCAGCTCGCCGAGGACACCGAGTCCAACCCGGGCCTGGTGCTCGGCGCGGTGCTCGGCGGGTCCCCCACGCCGGGCTCCAACGGCTTCCGGGACAAGATCGTCTTCGCCGACTACGGCTCGGGCATCAGCGGTTTCGGCGACTGGGCCGAGCAGCTGATCGCCGAGAGCACCGGCAAGGAGGGCACCGGCCTGCTGCCGGTCGTCGCCTCGCCGAACGCCCCGGACGTCACCACCCCCGGTGACGACACGGTCGTGGTGCGGCTGGCCCCGATCGGCTCGGACTCCACCACGGCTCCGACCGCGACCGACGCCGCCGCGTCGGTGACGGTCAACGGCCCGCTCGGTGCGCAGTTCCTGCTCTGGGAGTACGCCACCTCGGTGGCCGGGCGCCTGGTCGGGATCAACCCGTTCGACCAGCCCGACGTGGAGAGCGCGAAGGTCGCCGCCCGCGGCCTGCTCGACGCCACGCCGGAGCCCACCCCGGCCGACGCCGTCGACGGCGGGATCGAGATCCGGGCCACGCCCGGCCTTCTCGGTGGCGCCACGACGGTCGAGGCGGCGGTGGACGCGCTGCTCGCGCAGCTGCCGGGCCGCGGCTACCTGGCCGTCATGGCGTACCTCGACCGGCTCGCCGAGAGCGAGCTGGAAGGCGTGCGCGACCCGCTGGCCCAGCGCACGAACCGCCCCGTCACCTTCGGGTGGGGGCCGCGGTTCCTGCACTCCACCGGGCAGTTCCACAAGGGTGGCGCCCCGGTCGGGGTCTACCTCCAGATCACGGCGGACAACGCCAAGGACCTGGAGATCCCGGACCGGCCGTTCACCTTCGGCAAGCTCATCGGGGCCCAGGCCGCCGGTGACGCGGGCGTGCTCGCCCAGCACGACCGGCCGGTGCTGCGCCTGCACCTGACCGACCGCGAGGCCGGGCTGAAGAAGCTGATCCAGGTGCTCAGCCGGTAAAAGATTCTCCCGTCGGGGCGAGACACGCGAGATCTTGCGCGCACGAGCGTGTTCCGCCCCGAAGAGCACTCGCAGAAGGGTGGTTCCGCCGGTCCCTGGGACCAACGGAACCACCCTTCTCGTGCACTTGACGGGAATGCCGGGGACTGCGCCAGACTTGGTCCCCAGTACGTGCGCTCGCCGGCCCGACCGGCGTCCACCATTTTCTGTACAGCTCTGAGAGGAACAACGGTGAGCCCGACCCGGGTGAGTGCCAGCGAGAACCCGCTGCGCGACGACCGTGACCGCAGGCTCCCCAGGATCGCCGGCCCCAGCGGCCTGGTGATGTTCGGGGTCACCGGCGACCTGGCCCGCAAGAAGCTGATGCCGGCCATCTACGACCTGGCCAACCGCGGCCTGCTGCCGCCGGGCTTCTCGCTGGTCGGCTACGGCCGCCGCGAGTGGTCCGACGCCGACTTCGCCGAGCAGGTCAAGGCGTCCGTCAGCCGCTACGCGCGCACGCCGTTCCGCACCGAGGTGTGGGACCAGCTCGCCGAGGGCCTGCGCTTCGTGCAGGGCAACTTCGACGACGACGCGGCGTTCGACCAGCTGGCGCGGACGCTGGCCGAGCTCGACGAGACCCGCGGCACCAACGGCAACTACGCCTTCTACCTGTCGATCCCGCCGGGCGCGTTCCCGGTGGTGACGAAGCAGCTGGCTCGTTCCGGCCTCTCCCGGCAGGACGGCGACTCCTGGCGCCGCGTGGTCATCGAGAAGCCCTTCGGGCACGACCTCGAGAGCGCCCGCGAGCTGAACGAGGTCGTGGAGTCGGTGTTCCCGCCCGACTCGGTGTTCCGCATCGACCACTACCTGGGCAAGGAGACGGTGCAGAACCTGCTGGCGCTGCGCTTCGCGAACCAGCTGTGGGAGCCGATCTGGAACGCCCACTACGTCGACCACGTGCAGATCACGATGGCCGAGGACATCGGCATCGGCGGCCGCGCCGGGTACTACGACGGCATCGGCGCCGCGCGCGACGTGATCCAGAACCACCTGCTGCAGCTCCTCGCGCTGACCGCGATGGAGGAGCCCATCTCCTTCGAGGCCGGTCACCTGCGCGCCGAGAAGGAGAAGGTGCTCTCCGCGGTGCGGGTGCCCGCCGACCTCGACTCGGCCGCCGCCCGGGGCCAGTACTCCAAGGGCTACCAGGGCAACGAGGCGGTCAAGGGATTCCTCGAGGAAGACGGCATCGCGCCGGACTCGATCACCGAGACCTTCGCCGCGATCCGCGTCGACATCGAGACCCGCCGCTGGGCCGGCGTCCCGTTCTACCTGCGGGCCGGCAAACGCCTGGGCCGCCGCGTCACCGAGATCGCGGTGGTGTTCAAGCGCGCGCCGTTCCTGCCGTTCGACAACACCGCCTCCGGTGAGCTCGGCCAGAACGCCATCGTCATCCGCGTGCAGCCCGACGAGGGCGTCACCATCCGCTTCGGCTCCAAGGTGCCGGGCACGGCGATGGAGGTGCGCGACGTGAACATGGACTTCAGCTACGGCGAGTCGTTCACCGAGTCCTCCCCCGAGGCCTACGAGCGCCTGATCCTCGACGTGCTGCTCGGCGACCCGCCGCTGTTCCCGCGGCACGAGGAGGTCGAGCTGTCCTGGAAGATCCTCGACCCGTTCACCGAGCACTGGGAGAACGGCGGCAAGCAGCCCGAGGCCTACTACCCCGGCCAGTGGGGCCCGGCCTCGGCCCACGAGATGCTGGCCCGCGACGGACGTAGCTGGAGGGTCCCGTGATCGTCGACCTGCCGAACACCACCACCAACGAGGTCAGCAAGCGCCTCGTCGAGGCCCGGGGCGAGAGCGGCGCCGTCGCCCTCGGCCGGGTGCTCACGCTCATCCTGGTCACCGACGAGGAGGGCTCCGACGAAGCGGTCGGCACCGCCAACGACGCCAGCCGGGAGCACCCCTCGCGCGTGCTGGTCGTCGTGCGCGGCACCACCGACGGCGACGCGCGGCTCGACGCGCAGATCCGGGTCGGCGGTGACGCCGGGGCCAGCGAGGTGATCGTGCTGCGTCTGTTCGGTGAACTCGCCGAGCACGGTTCCGCCCTGGTCACGCCGCTGCTCCTGCCCGACGCGCCGGTCGTGGTCTGGTGGGCCGGCGAGCCCCCGGCCGACCCGCTGAGCGAGCGCATCGGCACCATGGCCACGCGACGCATCGTCGACACCGCCAAGGCCGCCGACCCGTGCGCGGCGCTGGAGCAGCTGTCGAAGGTGGCCGCCCCCGGCACCACCGACCTGTCGTGGAGCCGCCTGACCCGCTGGCGGGCCCTGCTCGCGGCGGCGCTCGACCAGCCGCCGTACGAGGACGTCACCTCCGCCGTGGTGCGGGGTGCGGCCGACAAGCCGAGCGTCGAGCTGATGGCCGCCTGGCTGGCCCACGCCCTCGACATCCCGGTCACCGTCGAGCACACCGAGCCCGGCACCGGCATGGTCGGGGTGCACCTGACGCGCGCCTCCGGCGAGATCTCGATCGTGCGGGAAGACGGAACGGTCGCCACCATGACCCAGCCCGGTCAGCCCACCCGCCGGGTCGCGCTGCACCGGCGCACCGACGTGGAGTGCCTCACCGAGGAGCTGCGCCGGCTCGACCCCGACGAGCTGTTCGCCGACGTGCTCACGAAGGGCATGCCGCGTATCCGAGAGGGGGCCTCCGCATGACCTCGAAGTCCGAGCGTTTCGTCTACGAGGACGGCACGGCGCTGGCCGCGGCCGCCGCGGCCCGGCTGATCACCGAGATCAGCGACGCCCAGAACGCCCGGGGCACGGCCCATGTCGTGCTCACCGGCGGCTCGAACGGCGGCGCCCTGCTCAAGGCCGTCGCCGCCTCACCGGCCCGGGACACCGTCGACTGGTCGCGCGTCGACCTGTGGTGGGGCGACGAGCGGTTCCTGCCCGCCGGTGACGGTGAGCGCAACGAGGTGCAGGCGCACGAGTACCTGCTCGGTGCTCTGCCGTTGGAGCCCGAGCGGGTGCACGTGGCCGCCGCCTCCGACGCCGGTCTCGATCTGGACGCCGCGGCCGCCGCCTACGCGTCCGAGCTCGCCGCCGCCTTCGGTGACGGGCCGACCGCGTTCGACGTGCTGCTGCTGGGCGTCGGGCCGGACGGGCACGTGGCCTCGCTGTTCCCGGGCCACCCGGGCTACGCGGTCACCGAGGGCACGGCGATCGCGGTGCGCGAGTCGCCCAAGCCCCCGCCCGAGCGGATCTCCCTGACGCTGGGCGCGATCCGTGCCGCGCGTCAGGTGTGGCTGCTCGCCGGTGGCGAGGGCAAGGCCGACGCCGTGGCCGGTGCGCTGGGCGGTCAGGACCTGCCCGCCGGTGCCGTGCACGGCACCGGGCGCACGCTGTGGCTGCTCGACCGGGCGGCCGCCTCGAAGCTCTAGAGAGCAACGGCTTGAGGACGCCGGTGGGCACCGTGGGTGCCCACCGGCGTCCTTGTTCTGCCGCGGGTCGGGACAACCGGTAACCGGCAGCCGTCGGCCCCCACGTCGTCCTCACGCCCGAACGGCCGATGCCCCCCGGACGACCCGGTCGGAAAGCGCCGCCGAACAGTGGATCAGGGCCCTGACGGCCGGATCCCGTGACGACAATGGAGCCTCACAGCGAAGTGGGGGTCGCCTGATGAGCCGTCCCGGCCGTAGGACCGTCCTGATCCGGGCGGGCGGGCTGCTCGCGGCCCTGGCACTGCTGGGCGCCTGGCTGCTGGCGCCGACGAGCGCCACGGCCGGCGAGAACTCCACGCAGGCCCCGTTCCACGCCGTGCCGCAGGTGAGCCTGAACCTGCTCGGCGGCTCGGGCGAGGGCTACGCGGTGCAGATGCTGACGCCGGTACCGGGTCACACCTGGGACCTCTACACCGGCACCGATCACCTGACGCGCCGCGCCTACCCGGTTCCCGCCGACCTGATCGGGGAGGTCACCTGGCTGGGGGTCGTGGGCCAGCAGGCCGGATGGGTGCTCGACCATCCCGGCACGATCACGCGCTACGAGATGCACCGGGTGAACGTGATCACCGGCACCGACACCGAACTGGGCACGGTGACCACGCGGCCGATCGCGTTCACCGCCGACAGCTGGCTCGGCTGGTCCGGGAACGACCTGGTCGCCACGCGTTTCGACGACGGCAGCGCGACCACCCTCGCCCGGCCGGGCCGTTCGCCCGGCCGGGTCGAGCTGGCCGACGACGCGCTGGTGGTGCGGAGCGAGAACGACGCGCACACCGAGACCTATCTCGACCTGGTCGAGTTCGGCAACGGCCGGGTGACCCGGGTGGCGACCGAACCGGCGATCGCCGACTTCGGCGTCTCGGCCACGAGCATCTTCTGGACCGGGCCCACGATCGCCGGGGAACCCCAGGCGATCCGGGTGCGGGACCGCTCCGACGGAACGGTTTTCGGGTACTCGGAGACGGACGACGCGGCCGACTCGGTGCACCGGGTCGCCGGTGAGCACGGGATGGGCTACGTGATCGCGGCCGACAACGTGTGGCGGCTGCGCACGATCAGCACCACGGGCACGGTGAGCACCGTTGTCCTGCCCGATGATTCGGGCGGCCTGATCGCGGACGGGCCGCGCTACCTCGTGGGTGCGGGCGGGCGAACCGGGGACGCGGGGGTGTACGCGGTCGCGGCGAGCACACTTTCGCGGGTGGCCACGGTGGACGCACCGGATCTGCCCGTCACCGCGCTCGCCATGGCCGCCGGGCGGGTCTACTCCGCCGACGACTACTTCCCCGACGACGGCCGGACGCCCCTGGGGGCGCGGCCCCCGATGGCCGTGTGGTCGCGTCCGGTGACCGGGCTGGGCCGGCCGGTGCTCGGCGACGAGACCCGTTTCCCCTACCGCACCGGCTATCTCGACGGCAGCGCGCAGAGCATGGACTTCTCGGCCGGGCGGGGCGTGATCAGCGGGGTGCTGCAACCGGCCCGCTTCACCTGGCGCCTGCTCGACCGCGGCCGCCTCACCGGCAGCGTGACGCAGGCCTGGTGGTCCGGCCGCACGCAGGAGATCGACACCCGGCACCCGGACGCGTCCGGCCCGTTCGTGCTGGCGGCCGGTCACGTCTACGACCCGGCCGGCACCCGCCTGTACTCACGTCCGGGAGCGAGCACCGCCACCGCCCCGGCCACCGGGCAGGACGATCTCTACGGCCCCCGCCTGATCTACTCCCGCGCCGCCGCCCGGCCCGGCCACGAGGACATCTGGCTGCGTGACCTCGATCGGCCGCGATCCCGCTCGAACCCCGGAAAGCTGGCCGCCGTCAAGGTCTCCGGCGCGAAGGTGGCGATCTGGGGCGACACCGTGGCCTACCAGTCCGGACCGCGCGAGATCACCCTGCGGGCGGCGACCGTGCGCCGGTTCCGCACCACCGGCGTCCTCACCGAACTGACGCTCGGGGAAGGCACCCTGGCCTGGAACGTGGGCACCCGCACGTATCTCGTCGACACCCGGAACAACTCCTCGCGACCCGCCGCCTACCCGGGCTCGGGCACCCTGCTCCACCTCGACGACCACTACCTGGCCCGCCGCGTCACCAGCGGGGCGCTCGTCGTGTACCGCAGCTTCTACACCGAGAAGTACCGGCCGCGACTCATCGGCACCTACGCCCCGGCCGGTTTCACGCCCGACGGCGACGGCCGCGCCGACACCTGGTCGCCCCAGTTCGACCTGAGCAAGCCGGTCACCGCGGTGAGACTCCTGATCCGCTCGACGAAGACCGGATCGGTCCTGCGCACCCTGAACGGCACCGGGCCGGACGGCAGCGTCCGCGACCTCACCTTCGACGGGCTCAGTGGTTCGGGCAGGTCCCTGGCCGCCGGCACCTACCGCTGGGAGCTCGAGGCCTCCGCCACCGACGGCGAGGGCGCGGCCGTCGGGATCCGCGGTGAGCGCACCCTCACCGGCACCGTACGGATCAGCCGGGCCGGCCCGCCGGCCCGGTGAGCGGGGCGGTGACCACGCACGGACGGTACACAGGGTGTCGCAACGGCCATAACGGCGCGGGGACAGTTCTGGACAATCACCGATTCTGCCCACTCGGAGAGTTGACAACCCGCCAGACTGTGAGCCGGGAGGAGCCGGGAACGGACCTGATCGGTCAAGAACGGCATTCCAGCGACCGATTGTCCTCAGGTCAGGGATCGTCAGAAAGGCGCGGGGTTGTGATCGAGGTGAACCAGCCCCGGGCCCAGGTGACGCACGACCTGGCCGAGGAACTGGCGGCGCTCGACGACGTCGTCGGGTTCGACCCGGCCCGGGCCCTCGACCGTGCACGCCGTCTGCAGGAGGCCGCCGAGCAGGCCGGCGACCACGACTCCACCGTCAGCGCCCTGCTCTGGCAGGCCGAGGCGCACCAGCGTGACGGCGACCCGGCGGCCTCGGCCGGCGTCATCACCCGCACCCGCGAGACCCTGGCCCCGCTGACCGCCGAGCACGCCGTGCGCGCGTCCTGGCTGCTGTCCCGTGTGCACACCGACCTCGGCGACCGGCCCACCGCCCTGGAACACGTGATGGACGCGGTGGGCGCGTTCACCGACGACGTCCCCCGCCGCCTGCGCACCCGCGTCCTGATCAAGGTCGCCGACCTGCTCGACGAGCTCGGCGCCCGCGAGGACTCGCTGATCTGGTACTCCCGCGCCGAGGAACTGGCCCAGGGCGACGGGCGCATGCACATGCTCGTGGTGAACAACCGGGCCTACGGGGCGCTCGAGGCCGGCGAGGGCGACGAGGCCCTGGAGCAGGCCCGTCTGCTGACCACCCTGAGCGAGCACTACGGGCGCCCCCTGAACGCCGACGCCCTCGACACCGTCGCACGCATCCACCTCCTGCGCGGCGACCCGGCCGCGGCCGCCGAGACCTCCCGGCGCGCCGTGGACGCGACCCAGACGCTCGAGACGAAGGTCGCCGACGCGCTGCCCGAGTACCTGCTCACCCTCGCGGTCGCACAGCGCGAACTGGGCGAGGCGGCCACCGCGGCCCGCACCCTCGAACGGGCCCGGGCCCTGTGCGGACCCGAGGGTTTCGCCCGCACCAAGGCCCGCATCCTCGAGGAGGAGGCCGAGGTGCGCGCCGCGCTCGGCGACTACCGCGCCGCCTACGAGACGCACAAGGCGTTCTACCTCGCCGACCAGGAACTGCTCTCGCAGCAGCGCGAGGCCCAGGCCCGCGCCCGGCAGACGATCTTCGAGACCGTCACGGCCCGCGAGGAGGCCGCCCGCTACCGCGAGGAGGCCCGCCGCGACCCGCTCACCGGCCTGTGGAACCGGCTCTACGTCGAGGAACGACTGCCGCTGATGCTGCGGGAACAACCCTCGCACACCGGGGTTCTGAGCGTCGCGCTGCTCGACCTCGACCACTTCAAGTCGGTCAACGACACGTTCTCGCACGAGGTCGGCGACGAGGTGTTGCGGGTGGTCGCCGGGCTCCTCGACGCCGCAGCGGCCCGGGCCCCCGGCTCGTTCGCGGCCCGCCTGGGCGGCGAGGAGCTGCTGCTCATCCTGGCCACCGACGACCGTGGCACGGCCCTGCGGATCGTGGACGACGTGCGGGCCGCGGTGCGCGGGTACGCCTGGTCACCGATCACCCCCGGGCGGGTCGTCACTCTCAGCGGCGGGATCGCGACCGCCACCGCGGAAGACACCCGGTCGTCACTGCTGGCCCGGGCCGACGCCCAGCTGTACGCGGCGAAATCGGCCGGGCGCAACCGCATCTGCACGGACGCGATCTGAGCACACCGGCTTACCACGAGGGAACGGGGCGAAAGATGCTGGAAGGCACGGCATCAGGAACGGTCATGCGCGACCGCGCGCTGCTCGCGGTGCGTCTGGCCGACCTCGACGACCTGGTCGGCTCCGACCCCTCACGGGCCCGGCACGTCGCCTTCGAGCTGGAACAGCTGGCCCGTCGTCTCGACGACAGCCTCTCCGTCGCCACCGCGCTGATCTGGCAGGCCGAGGCCGCCGGGCGTGAGGGCCACCAGAGCATCGCCGCCCAGCTGGTCAACACCAGCCGCGAGCACGGCCCGCTCCCGCCCGAGCTCGTGGTGCGTGGCGCCTGGGTGATGGCCCGGGTCTACAACGACTTCGGCGACCAGGCCACGGCTCTCGACCGGATCATGGACGCGGTGGCCGCCTTCGGTCCCGACGTCACCCGCCGTCTGCGCACCCGGGTCATGCTCACCGGCGCCGACCTGCTCGACGACCTCGGCGACCGCGAGGACAGCCTGCTCTGGTACGGCCGCGCCGAGGAACTCGCCGACGGCGACGCCCACATGCAGATCATGGTCGCGAACAACCGCGCCTACAGCTCCCTCACGGCTGGCGACCTGGACGACGCCCAGGCCCAGGCCCGGTTGCTCGCCGAGCTCAGCACCCGGCACAAGCGCCCCCTCAACGCCGGGGTGCTCGACACCATCGCCAACGTGCACCTCCTGCGCGGTGACTACCGCGCCGCGCTCGAGACCGCCCACCAGGCCGTCGACGTCACCGACCGGATGGACACCAAGGTCTCCGACGCCCGGCCCGAGCACCTGCTCACCCTCGGCATCGCGCAGCGCCTGCTCGGCCTCCCCGAGCAGGCCGCCGAGAGCCTGGCCCGGGCTCGTGCCGCCTGTGGTCCCGAAGGGCACGGCCGGGTCAAGGTCCGCATCCTCGAGCAGGAGGCCGAACTGCTGGCCGGACGCGGCGAGTGGGAGGCCGCCTTCCACCGCTACCGCGAGTTCCACACCGCCGACCAGGAGCTGCTCTCCGCCCAGCGGGAGGCCGCCGCCCGCTCGCGCCAGGCCGTGTTCGAGACCGGCCAGGCCCGGGAGGAGACCGACCGGGCCCGGGAGGAGGCCGCCCGCTACCGCGAGGAGGCCCGCCGCGACCCGCTCACCGGACTGCGCAACCGCCTCTACGTCGAGGAGCACCTCGGGCCCCTCATCGAGTCCTCGCACACCCTGGGCGTGGCCCTCATCGACCTCGACCACTTCAAGTCCGTCAACGACACGTACTCGCACGAGGTCGGCGACGAGGTGCTCCGCGTCGTCGCCCGCGTCCTGGACGCCTGCCTCGCCGAGGCGACCCACGCGTCCTCCGGCAGTTCGTTCGCCGCCCGCCTGGGAGGCGAGGAACTGCTCGTCGTGATGGCCGACGCCGCCCGCGGCGCCCGGGAGGTCGCCGAACTCTGCCGCGCCGCGGTGGAGGGGCAGGACTGGTCGCGCCTCACCCCCGGCCGCGTGATCACCCTGAGCGCCGGCGTCGCCGTGGCCGAACCCGGCGACAACCGCGCCACCCTGCTGTCCCGGGCCGACGCCCAGCTCTACGAGGCCAAGGCGGTCGGGCGCAACCGGGTGCGATGAGTTCCTCGGGTACGGGCGGTCCGTGGAGCGGGCTCACGCCGGAGCAGGAGCGCGGGTTCCTCAGCCGGCCTGCACCAGATTGACCCCGGCCTCCCGGATCGCCGCCGCGTCGGCCGGGTCGAGCCCCGCGTCGGTGACCACGGTCGAGAGCGCCGGCAGCTCACAGACCCGGTACATGCCGAACCGCCCGTACTTGGAACTGCCCGCCACCAGCACCGACTCGGAGGCACTGGCCATCGCGGCCTGCTTGACGGCGACCTTGTCCGGGTAGGGCGTGGTCACGCCGCGGCGCAGGTCCCACGAGCTGCTCGACACGAACGCCACGTCGAGGGCGATGCGCTCGAGCACGGCGGTGGCCAGAATGCCCACGCTGGAACGGTTCTGCCGGTCGACCGCTCCCCCGGTGTGGATGACCTCGACGTCCGCACCGGAGGCGAGCAGGTCGTCCACCACCGCGAAATCGTTGGTCACGACGGTCATCCCGCTCAGCCGCACCAGGTGCGGTACCAGCTGGGCGATCGTGGTGCCGGCGTCGAGGTACACGGTCATCCGGTCGGTGAGGACCTCGGCCGCGGCCCGCGCCGCCATCGCGGCCTTGCCGGCCGGCTCGACCCGGGCCTTGTCGAGCCGGGACTCCTCGGCCTCCAGGTGCCGGGCCGGGCCGGCGATGCGGACACCGCCGGGCACCGGCACGACCCGGCCCTCACGTTCGAGCGTGGCGATGTCCCGCCGCACCGTCATGTGCGAGACCTCGAGCAGGTCGGTGAGCTGGTGCACCGACAGCACCCGTTCGCGCTGCAGGTGCTTCAGCAGCAGCTCCCGGCGCTGGTCGGGGATCAGCGGGGTCTCTTCAGTCATGGCGGGCGTCAGTCCATCAGATGATCGCGTCCAGCACCAGAACGCCGATCAGGCCGATGAGCGACTGGATGCAGAGGAACAGCGTCCAGGTGCGGAACGTCTGCTTCACCGTGAGCTGGTAGAACTCCTTGAACAGCCAGAAGCCCGAGTCGTTCACGTGCGAGAGCATGACCGAGCCGGACGCCGTGGCCAGCACCAGCAGTTCCGGTGACAGCGTCGGGTCGGCGATCAGCAGCGGCGCCGCGATGCCCGCCGCGGCGGTGGTGGCGACCGTGGCCGAGCCCAGGCAGATCCGCAGCAGGGCGGCGACCAGCCAGGCCAGGGCGACGGCCGGAATCGGCCAGCCCGCCGCGTGATCGGCGATGATCGCGTCCACGCCGGTGGCGGTGAACATCTGCTTCAGGGCCCCGCCCGCCCCCAGGATCAGGATGATCGGGCCGACCGCGCTCAGGCCCTTGCCCGACATCTTCTGCAGCTGCCCGGCGCTGAAACCACCGCGGCGGCCCAGGGCGAAGAACGCGAAGATCACGGCGACCAGCAGCGACAGGATCGAGTCGTTCAGCGCCTCGAACACGTTGTACGGCGCGGTGCCCTCGGCGGTGCTGGCCGTGCCGATGGTGCCGATGAGCATGAGCACGGGCGGCAGCAGCACCGAGATCAGGCTCAGCGCCAGACTCACCGGCTTGCCCGGCTTCTCCGGCTCCACGTCGGTGACCGGGGCCGGGCCGCCGTCCAGGTCGGGGGCCGGGCCGAACCAGCGCTGCGCGAAGCGGGTGAACAGCGGACCGCAGACGATGGCCGTGGGGATCGCGATGATCAGGCCGTAGGCGATGGTCAGGCCGGTGTTGGCGCCGTACGCGCTGACCGCGACCGTGGGTGAGGGGTGCGGCGGGAGCAGTCCGTGCGACACGTAAAGCCCTGCGGCCAGCGGGAGACCGACCCACAGCAGGTGCACGTTGCGGCGGCGGGCCACGGTGTAGACCAGCGGTGCGAGCATGACGAAGCTGACGTCGAACAGGTGCGGCAGGCCGATGATGACGGCGGCCGCGGTGATCAGCGCGGGGATCCAGGCGACCGGGCGCTGGCCGAGGAACGAGTCGACGATCTTGTCGGCGCCGCCGGAACCCAGGAGCAGGCTGCCCAGGATGACGCCGAGGCCGATGGTCGGGGCGGTGCCGCCGAGGGTGGAGCCGAGGCCGTCCTTGAACGCGTCGACCACCTCGCCCGGGGTGAGGCCGTTGACCAGGCCCAGCCCGAGGGCGGTGATGGTGAGTGACAGGAACGGGTTCAGCTTCGCCCGGGTGATGAGCAGGATCAGGACGAGGACGGCGGCGCCGGCCAGGAGCAGGGAGGTGACTTCGCTGCTCATGCGCCCAGCCCGGTCCGGGGGGCGGTGCCGGTGCCGGCCTCGAGTCCGGTTCGGTAGGCCTCGAGCAGGTCGGCGTCGGGGTTCTCGAGGTCGGCGAAGGTGATGAGCTCGCCGGCCTTCACGTCGCGGGCCAGGGTGGTGTGGGCGGCGAGGTAGAACGGGGCCGTGTCCTCGGTGGGCCGGACCAGAACCGGCTCCACGCCGTCGATCTCGTGGTGGTGACCGCCCATGTGCAGCACGGTGCCCTTGGCCAGGTCGTGACGTGCGCGCCCGGCCATCACGGCGTTCTGCCGCGGGTTCCGCACGCCCGAGCCGATGTTCAGGCGCACGGCCGCCAGCAGCGAGATCGCCGTCTCCACGCCCATCACGTGGTACGGCAGGTACAGGCAGGCGTACCTGCCGTCTCGGCTGACCACGTGCCCCTTGCCCTCGAGCAGCTTCCAGGTCTCCGGGTCGCCGGTGCGCACGACCGCGAAGACGCCCCCGGCGAAGCTGGCCTCGTCGGGCCGGCGCAGCACGGTGAAGACGTCCACCACCCCGGTGCCCGCGAGGATCCCGCCGTCCTCGCGCAGTGCGTAGACGTCGGCCAGCTCGCTGATCCGGGCCAGCGGGTAGTGCAGCGACTCGGTGTCGGCCACGAAACCGCCGTGGGTGGTGACGACGGCCATCTCGCACGGGTCGGCGGCGGCGCGGAGCTTGAGGCTCTTCACCGTCTCCGCGCGCTTCGTGAGCGTGTCCGCGACACTCGTGCCGAGCGTCATCAATTCAGGTAGTTCGCCCGCCGGGACCGTGGTCTCGAGGTAACGGATCTCGTCGCCGTCCAGCACCACGTCGTACTCACCGGACTTGCCGACCGCGACGATCTCCAGCCCCAGCGTGCGCACCCAGCTGACCAGCGCGAGCAGGTTCGCGGGCTGGTCGCCGTCGGCGGGCGTGTAGACGACACCGTTGTCCCGGGCGATCCGCGCGAGACGCACACCGGTGACGGAGTCGACCTCCTTGCTGACCATCGCGACGTGACGCTTGTTCTCCAGGGCCTGGCGGGCCATCCGGTACCCGTGGGCGGGGCTGCCGGTGCCCTCGACGAGCACGTCGTAGCGCCGGGGGTCGAGAAGGTCGGCACTGGGGACGATGAGCGTGCCGGCGGTGGCCTTCTCCATCTCGCCGGCCGTGCGGCAGATCGCGAGGTCGGTGTAACCGAGCTCGGTGGCCAGCGCGTGGACCTTCTCGACGTCGACGTCGCACAGCAGCGAGGGGTGCAGCGCGTCGATGAGAAGGGTCTGGGCCAGGAGGGTGCGCCCGAAACCGCCGCCGGCTCCGGAGAGGGCGTAGCGGACAGGCTGGTTCGCCGGTTCTTGCTGGGACAGCAGCAACCCGAGGTTCATGGTGTTCCTAACCAGGAGTTCGTTCGGGCCGCCGAGGGTGAGACCTCGACGGTGAGGTGTTGCGAGACGCTAACCACGATTCACATCAGCGTCAACTCATGTAACGTAACTTCACACATCGTCTCAGTGACTCTTGGAGGGACCCGTGCTCGGCGCTCTGGCCGATGACTTCACCGGCGCCACGGACCTGGCGATGGCCCTGGTCGCCCGCGGTTTCCGCACCGTGGTGTCGATCGGTGAGGCCCCCTCGTCCGCTTCCCCGGCGTCTGCTTCCCCGGCGTCGGCTGACGCCGTGGTCGTGGCGCTGAAGACCCGCACCATCGAACCGTCACAGGCCGTGGCTGCCAGCCGGGACGCGCTGCGTTCCCTGCAAGAGATGGGCGCGACGCAGATCTACGACAAGTACTGCTCGACGTTCGACTCGACGCCGCGCGGCAACATCGGGCCGGTGCTCGACGCGCTGATGACTGACCTCGGCGCTTCACTGACCGTCGTGGTGCCGTCGTTCCCGGCAGCGGGGCGCACGGTGGTGAACGGGCAGCTCTACGTGCACGGCACTCCGCTGGCCGAGAGTCCCATGCGTCACCACCCACTCACGCCGATGACCGATTCCGACGTGCCGCGCCTGCTGGCGGCGCAGAGTTCCGCGGTGGTGCGGCTGGTGACGTTGGAGACGGTGCGGGCCGGGGTTGCGTCCGTGCGTGCGGCTCTCGATCGTTTTCTTGAGGACGAGGCGGTCGCCGTGGTCGTGGACGCGGAGTCCGAGGGTGATCTGGTCACGATCGCCGCTGCCTGTGCCGACCTGCCGTTGATCACCGGGGGTTCCGGTCTGGCGCTCGGTCTCACCGGTCCCGGGGCACCGCCGGTCCGGCTGCCCGCCCGCGGCGGACCCCAGGTGGTGCTCGCCGGAAGTGCCTCCGTCGCCACCATGGGCCAGATCGAGCACGCCCGCTCACGGATGCCGCACCGCCGGCTCGACCTGGCCGAGCTCCGTCAGGACTTCCCCGCCCACGTGGGGTCCCTGGTGTCGTGGGCCCGCTCGTCGTGGTCGTCGTCACCGGTTCTGATCTACGCGGTCGGGGATCCCTCGGACGTCGAGGCGGCGGTGCCGGACGGTGCCGTTCCGGCGTCGGAGCTGATCGAGCGGGCCCTGGCGCAGCTGGCCTCGGACCTGGCGGACGCCGGGTGCCGGGAGCTGATCGTGGCCGGCGGCGAGACGTCGGGGGCGGTCGTGTCGGCGCTCGGGGTGCGGGAACTCGTGATCGGGCAGCCGGTGGCGGCCGGGGTGACCTGGGCGTCGGGGGTCTCGCGGGGGCGGGAGATGAACCTGCTGCTGAAGTCGGGCAACTTCGGGGACGTCGACCTGATGAGCGCGGCGTGGGGAGTGCTGGCGTGAGCGACCTCCTGACGTCCCGGGACGCGCTGGTCGAAGCCGGGCGGCACCTGGTGTCGCTCGGGCTGAGCCCGGGCACCTCGGGCAACATCAGCGTGCGGGTGGGGGACCGCATGATCATCACCCCGACCAACGAGTCGATGGGCGAGCTCGACCCGTCGCGGCTGGCGGTGCTGAGCCTGTCCGGTGAGCACCTCGAAGGGCCGCGTCCGTCCAAGGAATTCACGCTGCACCGCGCGTTCTACCGGCGGCTGCCCGAGGCCGGGGCGGTGGTGCACCTGCACAGCGTGCACGCCGTGGCGGCGGCCTGTCTGCCGCCGTGGTCCGCGGCGAGTGCGGTCGCGCCGATCACGCCGTACTTCGTGATGCGGGTCGGGCAGACACCGCTGATCAGTTACGCCCCGCCCGGTGACAGTGCCCAGGCCGACGAGCTGGAGGCGCTGGACGTGCCCTGCCGGGCGGCGCTGCTGGCGAACCACGGGTCGGTGGTGGCGGCGGACGATCTCGGGGCGGCGGTGAACGCGGCGGTGGAGCTGGAGGAGGCCTGCAAGCTGAGCCTTCTCACGGCGGGGCGGCCGGTGAGTCTGCTGACGCACGAGCAGGCGGTGTCGCTGGCGGCGAAGTACGGGAGCTTCTGGGGATAGCCCCTGGTCTCCTGCGGGTTCTCGTGGGTCAGCTGGTGCCGCTCGCGGCGTGCCCCGCGGCCTCTCGCGGCATGTCCCGCGGCCTCTCGCGGCATGTCCCACAGCTTCTCGCGGCTTCTCGCGGTGCCCGGAGCCGGCTGCGGACGTCAGTAGCCGGCTACCGACGGAAGCGGCAGTCCGGTCGTGCGTGCTGCGGCTCCGGCCCGCTTGTCCTCGTACATGCCCTTGTCGGCCTCACGCATCAGGGCGTCGGGGTCGCGATCGGGCCCGGCGCTCCACGAGACGCCCACACTGACCCCGACCGCCACCGGCACCGCGCGGTGACTGTCGGGGTTCTGGACCTCGAAGGGCTGGTCGAGGCAGTCCTGCAGCAGGGCCGCGAACCCGAAGGCCTCCTCGTGCGAGGCGAAACCGGGCACGACGGCGACGAACTCGTCACCACCCATCCGGGCCAGCACTCCGGGGGCGGGCACGGCGTCCTCGAAGCGCAGCGCGACCTCCACGAGCAGGGCGTCACCGACAGCGTGCCCGTGCTGATCGTTGACGGCCTTGAACCCGTCGAGGTCGAGGTAGACCACGGCCAGCCCCGGCGCGTTCCGGATCGGCCCGGCCAGTGCGTCGCTCAGACCGCGGCGGCTGAGCATGCCGGTGAGGGCGTCATGGGTGGCGGCGTGCCGGAGTTCCTCGTGGCGGCGGGCCTGTTCGTGGGCGAGCTCGCGGCGCAGGGCGGCGCTCTGCCGGGCCCGGCCCAGGCCGCGCACGATGAGCACACTGCCGAACAGGGCCAGGATCACCGAGAGATGGTGGTTGTCGTCGGGCCGGAAGATGCTCGGCACCAGGCCGGCCTGCACGCACCACTCCATCAGCCCGGTACCGACCAGCGTGAACGCGAGGCCGAAACCCGCTGTGCGCCAGGAACTGTCCCGCTCGGCCAGCTCGACCGTGGCGATGCCCATGAGCATCGGGAACATGCTGGGCAGGTACGTGGTGGACGCCGCGCACCAGATGGCCGTGCCCGCGACGACCAGGAAGATCCTCAGGTCACCGCCGGTGCGGCTGACGATCCACGACTGCACCGGGGCGGCGTAGAGCACCAGGCAGGCGGTCCAGACCAGCATCGTGACGCCGAACGAGGCCTGGGGCTGATCGAGGTAGTGAAGCACCAGCCAGGTGGTGGCACTGAATGACATCTCGAGCCCGAGAATGCCGGACGCGTACAGCCAGTCGCGTCGCGTTACCCTCTCGAACCGCATTCAGTCCTAACCCAACGTGACAACCACGGACAGACCCCACTCCTTCCTAACGAATCGTCGACCGTTCGTCGCGGGTGCTGAGCCCGGTTCACCCGTTCGGGCGTACGGCCCCGTGCCCGTCACCCGAAACGCGGAACCCACTCAGTCGAGGCAGAACTCGTTGCCCTCGGGATCGGCCAGGGTGATGTGACCGAAGGTCATGGGTGGTGCGGGTTCCTCGCGGTGCAGACGCCGGGCTCCGAGCGCCACCAGCCGGTCGGCCTCGGCCTCGAGGGCGCTCATGCGCTCGTCGCCGCGGAGCTCGGCGGCGACCCGGATGTCGAGGTGCAGCCGGTTCTTGCCGGCCTTGGGCTCGGGGACCTGCTGGAAGAACACCCGCGGCCCCTGCCCCTGCGGGTCTTCGAGGGCGGAGCGGGTGTTGCGGTACCCCTCGGGAACGCCGAGTCCGGCGAGGAACTCGTCCCAGGCCTCCAGCGGGTCGGCGCCCTCGGCGAGCTGGACACCGGGCGGGCCGGGGATGACGTACCCGAGCACGTCACGCCAGAAGACCGACAGCGCGGCGGGATCGTGGGCGTCGACGGTGACCTGGAACTCGCGTCTCATCAGGCGTTCCCCTTCGTGAGCGGGTTGGGCGGGTGCTCAGGACTGGTGCTTGGGTGCGGTGCTGGGGCGAGGGCTGGGGCGAGGGCTGGGGCGAGGGCTGGGGCGAGGGCTGGGGCGAGGGCTGGGGCGAGGGCTGGGGCGAGGGCTGGGGCGCGGTGCTGGGGCTGAGCCTGGGGCGCAGTGCTGGTGCTGGGCGCAAGGCTGTTACTCGGGCCCTGTGCTGCGATCAGGCCCCATCGATCAGGCCCCATCGATCAGGCCCCATCGATCAGGCCTCGTCACCCAAGCGCCGTCGCTCAGGCCCGGTGCTGGTGCAGATACAGGTCGCGCAGCAGGCACACCTCGGACAGATGGTGAATCAGCTCCCGGTGGATGTGCAGCACCAGGTCGGCCGTCGTCAGGTCCGGAAAGGCCGGTTCCTTCTCCCCCACCGGCGTACGCAACTCCTCCTCGCTCAACCCCCTCACCCCACGCGTCCATACAGCCAGTTGCTCGTCGAGCTGCCCGAGAGCCGCCGCGCCCCCACCGGGATACGACCAGGTGCCGTGATCGGCCTCGGGCGCCCCGAAGTGCGTGGCGTTGCGCATGGCGAGCACACCCACCACGACGTGCGCCAGACGCCAGGCGATCGTGGTGAAGGGCGCGGGCTCGGGATTGGGGAACGTCCAGTCGATGACGAAGTCCCCCGCCCCGAACTGCTCCTCGGCCGACGACGGGTCACGCGGGCGCACGTTCCAGGCTCCGGGCACTGGTTCCCAGGTGTACTCCTCGTCGGTCAGACCCTCGAGCCGCTGCTGCAGCTGGTGGTCCCAGTGCCACGTCCACTGCGAGAGCAGGGTCTGCGTCCAGGTGGATCCGGGTGTGTCCATAGCCGAACACCCTGACAGGCGACCCACCCGGATCCGCTCCGAATTCCGTTCGGCGCGGGGGTGATTCGCTGTCCACCGTCTTTCTCACTCCGCCAGCAACGGGCGCACCTCCTGCCCCAGGAACTGGATGAAGCCCTCGAGATCCGGCTCGTCGGACGTCGGCTGGAGAATCACCGTCGTCACACCCAGCCGCCCCAGCCGGCGCACGTCGGCCGCGATGGTGGCCGCATCGCCCGCCACCCCGTCTCCCGGGCCGGGCTTGCGCCCCCAGACGGGGATCTCGGCGTCGACCCGGGCCTGCGCCCCCTCACCCGTCGCCGCGATCTGCCCGATCGTGATGCGGTGCGGGCTCCGCGCGCCCGGTTTCGCCCCTTCGCCCAGTCCGTCGCGCACCAACTGCACGCGCCGGCTCACCGACTCGTCGTCACCGGCCCAGCTGAGCATCGACGCGTCACCGACCTCACCGGTCAGCGTGAGCGTCTTCGGCCCCTCACCGCCGACGTACAACAGCGGCGCCGGGCTCGGCGGCCAGTCGAGCGCGACCTCGTTCAGCTTCACGTAAGTGCCGTCGACGGTGACCTTCTCGCCGTGCAGCAGCCGACGGAGCGCGGTCGAGTACTCACGCAGCAGGGTCATCGGGGAGGCCGCGCGCTGGCCGACCTGCCCCATCCAGTCCTGCACACCGTGACCGACCCCGGGCATCAGCCGCCCCGGGAACATCCGCTCCAGCGTGGCGATCTCCATCGCCGTGACCGCGACGTTGCGCAGGGGCGCGGGCATCAGGCCGATGCCGACGTGGATGCGCTCGGTCCAGGCGAGGGCCGCGGCCGCCGTGGCGATGCCGCTCTCCTTGAAACAGTCTTCCCAGACCCAGAGCTCGTCGAGCCCCGACTCCTCCGCCGCGCGCGCGACGGAGCGCAGCCGCTCGGGCGGCACGACCGGGACGAAGGCGATACCGAGGCGGGGCACGACGGACGAGGTAGTCATGGCCCACATCATGCCGGGCACCACCGACAGTTTCGATACGGAACCGCAACGAACGATCGGCCCCCGGCACAGAGCCGGAGGCCGATCGGTGGAGCCAGATCAGGGGCGACGGATCAGCGGATGATCCGGCGGGCCCGCAGCGAGGCCAGGGCCTCTTCCAGAATCGCCTGACCGTCGGCGTCGCTGCGACGCTCCTTCACATACGCGAGGTGCGTCTTGTACGGCTCGTTGCGCGGAGGCGACGGCGGGGTGGTGCGATCCTGGCCGGCCGGGAATCCGCAACGAGGGCAGTCCCAGGTCTCCGGGGGCTGCACACCGGCCTCTTCCGAGAAGCTCGGCTTGGTCTCGTGCTTGTTGGCACACCAGTAGGAGACGCGGAACCTCGGGGCCGTGTCGCCCCGCTCCGCCTCGCCCATCGGACCGGCGCCCACTCGGCTACCGCGGATAGCGTTGCCACTCGCCACCGTGAATCCTCTCCTTCAGTACCCGGACTCGCGCCGGTTGCAGATTTAGTCGTTCAGAACGCGTCGGGGAAGAACCGGTAGATCAGGTTCAGCAGAACGATCACCGTTGCCCAGGTGACGCCGATCGCGATCGTGAAGCGATTGAGGTTGCGCTCAGCGACCCCCGAGCTGCCCATGCTGGAGGACATGCCACCACCGAACATGTCCGACAGCCCACCGCCCCGCCCCTTATGGAGGAGGATCAGCAGCGTCAGGATGAGGCTGGTGATGACGAGAAGCACCTGAAGACTCAGGCGAAGCACGGACACGAAGCGGACCTCTATCTCACTCGCTCTACGTCAGACGCAGACTCGATCTGGGAAGCACTCTGAAGTCACAGAGTAGGCGATGCGCGGCCCCTGATCGGACAGATCGGAGGCCGCGCGCCGCCGGACACGCGGTTTTTACCAGACCTAAGCGTATGGCTCAGGCTGTCTTATGGTCCCGATAGCGGACAATTGACGCGAACTCGCCCGGATCGATGGCTGCGCCGCCGACGAGAGCACCGTCGACGTCTTCCTTCGCCATGATGCCGGCCACGTTCGCGGCCTTGACCGAACCGCCGTACAGGACCCGCACCGCCGCCGCCACGTCCTCGGAGTACAGCTCGGCGATCCGCCGGCGGATCGCCGAGCAGACCTCCTGGGCGTCGTCCGGGGTGGCCACCTCGCCGGTGCCGATCGCCCAGACCGGCTCGTACGCGATCACCAGGGTCGCGACCTGCTCGGCGCTCACGCCGGCCAGGTCGGCGTCGAGCTGCGCCAGGCAGTGAGCGACCTGACGGCCCTCCTTGCGCACCTCGAGACCCTCACCGATGCAGACGATCGGGATCAGGTCGTGCTTCAGCGCCGCCTTGGTCTTGGCATTGACCACGGCATCGTCCTCGGCGTGGTACTGCCGGCGCTCGGAGTGACCGACCACCACGTAGGTGCACTTCAGCTTCGCGAGCATCGCACCGGAGATCTCCCCCGTGTACGCGCCCTTGTCGTACTGCGACAGGTCCTGTGCGCCGTACGTGAAACCGAGCTTGTCCCCGTCCACCAGCGTCTGCACGGAACGCAGATCGGTGAACGGCGGGAGCAGCGCCACCTCGACGACGTCGAAGTCGTGCTTCGCGTCGTCGAGGGTCCACGCCAGCTTCTGCACCAGGTGGGCCGCCTCGTGGTGATCGAGGTTCATCTTCCAGTTCCCCGCCATCAGCGGGGTCCTCGAAGAGGCGTCGTTGCCCTTCGCAGCCATCAGTTCTCCAGCACCGTGAGGCCCGGAAGGGTCTTCCCCTCCAGGAATTCGAGGCTCGCGCCGCCACCCGTCGAGATGTGCCCGAAGGATTTCTCGTCGAAACCGAGCGTGCGCACGGCGGCGGCGGAGTCACCGCCACCGACCACGCTGAACGCGTCGCCGTCGGTCAGGGCCTGGGCCACGGCACGCGTGCCGTGGCTGTAGGGCTCCATCTCGAAGACGCCCATCGGGCCGTTCCAGAACACGGTCTGGGTGTCGGCCAGCTTGGCGGCGAACAGCTTTCCGGACTCGGGGCCGATGTCGAGACCCAGCCGGTCGGCCGGGATCTGGTCCGCGGCCACGGTGGCGTGCTCGGCGTCGGCGGCGAAGGCCGTCGCGGCGACCACGTCGACCGGGAGCACGAGCTCGACGCCCTGCTCCTTGGCCCGCGCGATGTAGCCGCGGACGGTGTCGAGCTGGTCTTCCTCGAGCAGGCTCTTGCCCACCTCGTGGCCCTGGGCCTTCAGGAAGGTGAAGACCATGCCGCCGCCGATCAGCAGCCGGTCGGCCGTGTTCAGCAGGTTGTCGATGACGCCGAGCTTGTCGGAGACCTTCGACCCGCCGAGAACGACCGCGTACGGGCGCTCGGGCGTCTCGGTCAGGCGCTTGAGCACCTCGACCTCGGCGAGCACGAGGCCACCGGCGGCGTGGGGCAGCTTCTGCGCCACGTCGTAGACGCTGGCCTGCTTGCGGTGCACGACGCCGAAGCCGTCGCTGACGAAACCGTCGGCCAGAGCGGCGAGCTGGTCGGCGAACGCGCCGCGTTCGGCGTCGTCCTTGCTCGTCTCACCGGCGTTGAAACGCAGGTTCTCGAGCACCAGCAGCTCACCGTCACCGAGGGCGGCGACCGCGGCCTGCGCGGACTCGCCGACGGTGTCCTCGGCCAGGGTGATGCTCACCCCGGGCAGCAGCTCCTTGGCCCGCTCGACCGCGGGGGCCAGCGAGTACTTCGCCTCCGGAACGCCTTTCGGGCGGCCGAGGTGGGCGACGACGATGACCTTCGCCCCCGCGTCCAGGAGCCGCTGCCAGGTCGGCAGCGACGCCCGGACGCGACCGTCGTCCGTCACCGCGCCGGTCTCCTTGTCCAGCGGCACATTCAGGTCGCTGCGGACCAGAATGCGCTTGCCGGCAAGGGTTCCCAGCTCGGCGGTGAGGTCGTCGATGGTCTTCATGAAAATCAGAGACCGGTGCCGACGAGGACCACGGCGTCGACGAGGCGGTTGGAGTAGCCCCACTCGTTGTCGTACCAGCCGACGACCTTGACCTGGTTGCCGATGACCTTGGTGAGGCCGGCGTCGAAGATCGTCGAGTGCGGGTCGGTCACGATGTCCGAGGAGACGATCGGGTCCTCGGTGTACTTCAGGATGCCCTTGAAGCCCTCGGTCTCGGCCGCGGCCTTGATCAGGGCGTTGACCTCTTCGACGGTGGTCTCGCGGCCGGCCTCGAACGTGAGGTCGGTGGCCGAGCCCGTGGGGACCGGCACGCGCAGCGCGTAACCGTCGAGCTTGCCCTTGAGGGCGGGGATCACGAGCGAGATCGCCTTGGCCGCACCGGTGCTGGTCGGCACGATGTTCAGGGCCGCGGCGCGCGAGCGGCGCAGGTCCTTGTGCGGGCCGTCCTGCAGGTTCTGGTCCTGCGTGTAGGCGTGGATCGTGGTCATCAGACCCTTTTCGATGCCCAGCTCGTCGTTCAGCACCTTGGCCATCGGGGCCAGGCAGTTCGTGGTGCACGAGGCGTTGCTGACGATGTGGTGCTTCGCCGGGTCGTACTCGGTGTGGTTGACACCGAAAACGATGGTCAGGTCCTCGTTCTTGGCGGGGGCCGAGATCAGGACCTTCTTGGCGCCACCGTCGATGTGGGCCTTGGCCTTCGTGGCGTCCGTGAAGAAGCCGGTGGACTCGACCACGACGTCGACGCCGAGGTCCTTCCACGGAAGGTTGGCGGGCTCACGCTCGGCGAGGACCTTGATGGCCTTGCCGTCGACCACGATGTCGTCACCGGACACGGTCACCTCGGCGTCGAGACGGCCCAGGATCGAGTCGTACTTGAGCAGGTGCGCGAGGGTCTTCGTGTCGGTGAGGTCGTTGACGGCAACGATCTCGATGTCCGCACCGGCCGCCCGGGCAGCGCGGAAGAAGTTACGGCCGATCCGGCCGAAGCCGTTGATGCCAACGCGAACAGTCACTTGTCGTTTCCTCTCGTCAGCCACATCGCGCCGAATGGACCGGCGCTGGTTTGTGGTGTGCGGCACTCACCCTACGCGGTGAGTTCAGGGGTCAGGTGTCCAGACAGCCCGGTTCCGGGTCCCCCGGCAGGACCCCTTCTTTCCCGGTGATCCCGGGGCCAAAGGTCCATGAATGGGGGACGTCGGGCTGATGTCGATCCGGCGGTCACCTGATCGTCGGGCCGGTTGCGACGGGGGACGCGGCGAGCACGTCGGTCGCACTGGTCACCTGATCGGTTCGCGACGGGGGACGTGGCGAGCACGCCGGTCCCGTCGGTCACCGTGGTCGTCGGGCCGCCCGGGGTGGGGCGGACGCCTCAGGCGTCGAGCATGTCCGGCGTCAGGTTCGCGTCGGTGCCCGGCACACCCAGGTCGGAGGCCCGCTTGTCGGCCATCGCCAGCAGCCGACGGATCCGGCCGGCCACCGCGTCCTTCGTCATCTGCGGCTCGGCCAGCTGACCGAGCTCCTCGAGGCTCGCCTGCTTGTGCGCCAGGCGCAGCCGCCCGGCGGAGCGCAGGTGCTCGGGGACGTCTTCGCCGAGGATCTCCAGCGCCCGCTCCACCCGGGAACCGGCCGCCACCGCGGCCCGCGCCGAGCGCCGCAGGTTCGCGTCGTCGAAGTTCGCCAGACGGTTCGCGGTCGCACGCACCTCGCGGCGCATCCGGCGCTCCTCCCAGGCCATCACCGCGTCGTGCGCCCCGAGCCGGGTGAGCAGCGCGCCGATCGTGTCGCCGTCGCGGATCACCACCCGGTCCACGCCCCGGACCTCGCGGGCCTTCGCCTGGATGCCGAGCCGGCGCGCGGCGCCGACCAGGGCGAGCGCGGCCTCCGGGCCCGGGCAGGTGACCTCGAGAGCGCTGGAGCGGCCGGGCTCGGTGAGCGAGCCGTGGGCCAGGAACGCACCCCGCCAGGCGGCCTCGGCGTCGCAGGTGGCGCCGGAGACGACCTGCGGCGGCAGCCCGCGCACGGGCCGGCCACGGCCGTCGACCAGGCCGGTCTGGCGCGCCAGGGACTCGCCGTCGCGGATCACCCGCACCACGTAGCGGCTGCCGCGGCGGAGGCCGCCGGGCGCCAGGACCACGATGTCGCTGGTGTGACCGAACACGTCGCTGATGTCCTTGCGCAGCCTGCGGGCGGCATGGGCGGTGTCGAGCTCGGCCTCCACGACGATGCGGCCACCGACGATGTGCAGCCCCCCGGCGAACCGGAGGGTCGCCGATACCTCGGCCTTGCGGCAGCAGGGTTTGGTGACCTGCAGCCGACTCAATTCGTCTTTGACCAGTGCCGTCAATGCCATGAACAGCATCTTGCCATCGTGCGCAAGCATGGTTCGTGAACTTGTGAAACGGCTTCCGATTACCGCCTCTTCGCCCGGTTGCGCATCATCTGTTCAGGTCGATCGCCCCGCTGAAGAGGTCGCGGTAGGCCGCCGCCAGGAGGAGCGGGTCGTGGCGCGGAGTGCCGTCTCCGATGGCCACGTCGCGGGCCACCACGACGGCGCCCATGCTCTCGGCCACCCGGTTCAGCGACGCCTCGTCCTCGATCTGTGACGGGTCGACCAGCACCGCGTCGAGACGGAGGTCGGGGGCGTGCGCGGCGAGCACCTCGAGGTGGTTCTCGGGTGAGAAGCCGTCGGTCTCGCCGGGCTGCTGGCCCAGGTTCAGGGTCAGGCAGATCCTGGCGTCGGTGCGGCTCAGCGCGCGGGCCAGCTCGGGCACCAGCAGGTGCGGCAGCACACTGGTGTACCAGGAGCCGGGACCGAGCACGGCCCAGTCGGCGTCGCGCACGGCGGCGAGCACCTCGGGCCGGGCCGGCGGGTCGTTCGGGCTCAGCTGCACCCCGATGACCCGGCCGGGCGTCGTCGCGACCGCGACCTGGCCCCGCACCGTGGTGAGACCCGACGGGTCGTCCGGGTCGATGCCGAGCACGGTGGCCTCGATGTCGAGGGGCACCGCGGCCATCGGCAGGACGCGTCCCCGGGCCCCGAGCAGCCGGGCCACCCAGTCCAGCCCACTGACCGGGTCGTCGAGAAGCTCCCAGAGGGTGACGATCAGCAGGTTGCCGAGGGCATGGTCGTGCAGGGCACCGGCGCTGGCGAAGCGGTGCTGCAGCACGTCACGCCACAGCAGGCCCCACTCGCTGTCGTCGCACAGCGCGGACAGGGCCATGCGCAGGTCGCCGGGCGGCAGCACGCCGAACTCGCGACGCAGCCGCCCGGAGGAACCGCCGTCGTCGGCGACGGTGACCACGGCCGTGAGCCGGTCGGTCAGGTGCCGCAGCGCCGACAGCGAGGCCGCGAGCCCGTGCCCGCCGCCCAGGGCGACGACGTCGGGACCCCGGCCGGAGGTCGTCGGGGTCACTCGCGCCCCAGGTCACGGTGGACGGCGGTGACGGCGACCCCGTCGCCCTCGAGCTTCTGCGTGAGCAGCTCGGTGATCGCGACCGAGCGGTGCTTGCCCCCGGTGCAGCCGACCGCGATGGTCGCGTAGCGCTTGTTCTCGCGCACGTACCCGGCCAGCACCGGCTGCAGGGCCAGGGCGTAGCGGTCGACGAACTCGGCCGCGCCCTCCTGCCCCAGCACGTAGTCGGCGACGTCGGCGTCCAGGCCGTTGTGCGAGCGCAGCTCCGGCACCCAGAACGGGTTGGGCAGGAACCGCACGTCGGCGACCTGGTCGGCGTCGAGGGGCAGGCCGTACTTGAACCCGAACGACATCAGCAGGATCCGGATCGCCGGGTCGCCCTCGTCACCGAACATCGCGATGATCTTGCTCGAGAGCTCGTGCACGTTCAGGCGCGAGGTGTCGATCAGGTTGTCGGCGTTGCCGCGCAGCTCACCCATCACCTTGCGCTCGGCGCGGATGCCGTCGAGCGGAGCGCCGTCGCCCTGCAGCGGGTGGGGCCGGCGCACCGACTCGTAGCGGCGCACCAGCGTCTCGTTGGTGGCGTCGAGGAACAGCAGGCGGGTGCGGATGCCGTTGTTCTCGGCCGTCGACACCGCGTCGGCCAGGGCGCTGAAGAACGAGCGCCCGCGCACGTCGACCGCGACCGCGATGCGGCGCACCCGCGGCTCGGCCGTGGCCGCCAGCACCGCCAGCTCGGCGATCAGCTGCGGCGGCAGGTTGTCGACGACGTACCAGCCGAGGTCTTCGAGGGCCTTGGCCGCGGTGCTGCGCCCGGCCCCGGACATGCCGGTGATGATCAGCAGCTCGGACGCGGACGCCGGGCCGGTCCCCTCCGGGCCGCTCTCCGGGATGGTCGTCACTTCAGCTCTCCATACCTGTCGGATGTCTGGTGCTGTCGATCTGTCGGTTCACCGGGACGGTCGGCCCGTCCGCTGCCGGATTCGTGGGGGCTGGTCATTATTGCGCCCCACTGGCCCGGATCGTGCGGGTGGGCCCGGACGGCCCGGGCCCACGGGACCTCCGGTCCTGGGCCCGGGGCTCCCGGTCTGCGTCCGGTTTCGGACCGGACCAGGCTTAACGGATCCCGGGACGCGGGCAGAACCGGCCGATCGGTGCTTCCGCTCTCCGTCGAGCGGCCCGGTCGGTGCGCCGGCCCCTTCCCGTTCCTGATCACGATCGGATCAGTCGAGCAGTTCCCCGGTGGCCATGTCGACCGCCACCGGGGCGTCGGCCTTCGTGGGGGTCTCCGGATTCAGGGTGTCGACCACCGACTGCGCCACCTTCGGCCCGACGCCCTGCACCGAGGCGATGGCCTCCACCGACGCCGCGCGCAGCTTCTTCACCGACCCGAAGTGCGCCAGCAGGGCCTTCTTGCGGGCCGGGCCCAGACCGGGCACGGAGTCGAGCTCGCTGACCGTCATCGCGGTGCTGCGGCGCTGGCGGTGGTGGGTGATGGCGAAGCGGTGGGCCTCGTCACGCACCCGCTGCAGCAGGTACAGGCCCTCGCTGGAGCGGGGCAGGATCACCGGCATCTCGTCGTCGGGGACCCACACCTCCTCCAGGCGCTTGGCCAGACCGCAGAGCGCGACGTCCTGGATGCCGAGCTCGGCCATCGCGGCCTGGGCGGCGGCCACCTGGGGCGCGCCGCCGTCGACCACGACGAGCTGGGGGGCGTAGGAGAACTTCTTCGGGCGGCCGGTCTGCGGGTCGATGCCCGCGGGCCCGGACGGCAGGCCCTCCTCCTCGAGAGAGGGCGCCTGGTCGAGGATCTCGCCGGTGGCGTGGTCGACCGAGGGCTCCTTCTCGTCGAGCATCCGGCGGAAGCGCCGGGTGATGACCTCACGGATCGAGGCGACGTCGTCGGAGCTGCCCTCGGCGAGACTCTTGATGGTGAACTTGCGGTACTCGGACTTCTTGGCCAGCCCGTCTTCGAAGACCACCATCGAGGCGACCACGTTGGACCCCTGGATGTGCGAGATGTCGTAACACTCGATGCGCAGCGGGGCCTCGGGCAGGTCGAGCGCCTCCTGGATCTCCTGCAGGGCCTTCGAGCGGGTGGTGAGATCGCCCGCCCGGCGCGTCTTGTGCAGGGTGAGGGCCTGGCCGGCGTTGCGGGCCACGGTCTCCATCAGGGTGCGCTTGTCACCGCGCTGCGGCACCCGCACCTCGACCCGGGAGCCGCGCAGCCCGGCCAGCCAGCTCTCCACCTCGTCGAGCGCCGGCGGCTCGGTGGGCACCAGCACCTCGCGCGGCACCGCCTCACCGTTCGCGTCGCCGTAGACCTGCTGCAGGAGGTGCTCGACCAGGTCGGCCCGGGTCACGTCCTCGACCTTCTCGACCACCCAGCCGCGCTGCCCCCGGATGCGCCCGTCGCGCACGTGGAACACCTGCACCGCGGCCTCGAGCTCGTCGTCGGCGAGCGCGAACACATCGGCGTCGGTGCCGTCGGCGAGCACCACGGCGTTCTTCTCCATGGCCCGGGACAGGGCCTGGATGTCGTCGCGCAGGCGGGCGGCCTGCTCGAACTCCAGTTCCTCGGAGGCGCGCAGCATGTCGCGCTCGAGGCGCTTGACGTAGCGGTCGGTCTTGCCGCCCATGAAGTCGCAGAAGTCGTCGGCCAGGCGGCGGTGCTGCTCGGGCGTGACCTTGCCGACGCAGGGCGCCGAGCACTTGTCGATGTAGCCGAGCAGGCAGGGGCGCCCGACCTGACCGGCCCGCTTGAACACGCCGTTGCTGCAGGTGCGCACCGGGAACACCCGCAGCAGCAGGTCGACGGTCTCGCGGATGGCCCAGGCGTGCGCGTAGGGCCCGAAGTAGCGCGTGCCCTTGCGTTTCGCCCCGCGCATCACCTGCACCCGGGGGAACTCGTCGCCCATGGTCACGGCCAGGTAGGGGTACGACTTGTCGTCGCGGTACTTCACGTTGAACCGAGGGTCGTACTCCTTGATCCAGGAGTACTCCAGCTGCAGCGCCTCGACCTCGGTGTTCACCGTGGTCCACTCCACGCTGGCCGCGGTGAACACCATGGTCTGGGTGCGGGGGTGCAGCCCGGCCGGATCGGCGAAGTACGAGTTCAGCCGCTGCCGCAGGCTCTTGGCCTTGCCGACGTAGATGACCCGGCCGGAGGCCTCGCGGAACCGGTAGACGCCCGGTTGCTCGGGAATGGTGCCGACAGCCGGTCGGTACGTCGATGGATCAGCCACACCACAACCCTAAGCGTCACCACCGACAGTCTCGGCCCGGGACCGGAGCATGCGGGCGACCTCGTCCGCCCGGCCCCGCACCGTCTTGGCCACGAGCGGGGTCAGGTCGCCCTCCGCCGCCGCGACCGCCCGGGCCAGGAGGGCCTCGTCCACCCCGAACACCGGGAACAGGAACTGGGTGTAGAAGAAGGCGGGAACCATGGCGCCGTGATCGGCGGACGGCAGGAACTCCAGGTACCGGTCGCCGTAGCCGGCCAGCACCTCGTCCTGACCAGGGCGCCAGAAGGCCGCGGCCACCACGGAGAGCGACCCCAGGGGCACCTCCCGCCCGGTGAGGGCCCGCCACACCTCCTCCTTGGCCTCCGCGTCGGGGGCGGCGGCGCGGACCGTCACCGCGCGCACCTTGGCATCCGGGTCGGGGTCCCGGGCCAGCAGGTCCGCGACCTGCGCCCCGGTGTCACCCCCGAGCTCCGACTTGCGGATCAGCGCCCGCCAGCCCAGGTCGACGTCGTCGCCGGCCGCGTCGAACAGGGCGTCCAGGTCGGTGGTGACCCGGGCCAGGGTGCGCAGGGCGACCTGGCGGCGGGAGGGGTCGGCCGCCAGGCGGAGGGCTGCCTGGGCGACCTGCTCGTTCAGGGCCGGCTGCAGGGCCCCGGGCGCCCAGTACTCCGCCACGTCGGCGGCGAGCCGGAGGTAGGTCTCGGCGACGGCCGGGGCGGTCTCCACCTCGAGCACCGGCACCAGCCCGGTCACGGTGGCGGCAGCCGTCTCCTCACCGTTGATCAGCGCGTCCCAGGTCGCCGCGACCGCAACGGCCCGGGCGATCGGGGTGGGCAGTTTCGCGGCCGCCTGCGGCTGGGCCGGCCGCGTCGTCGCGAAGGTCAGGTCGTCGTCGTTGACCAGGTAGAAGTCGGCTCCCGAGGGCAGGTCCAGCCGGGTGCGCACGTCGTCGACGTCGGCCAGCAGGCGCTGCGTCCGTTCCAGGCGCCCGTCCCGCTCGGTGTAGGCGCTCACGGCCAGGACCTGCGGCCGGGGCGGGCCCGCAGGCCCGGTGCCGACGAGAACCGGCTGTTCTCCGGTGGTCTCCAGCACGAACCGGTCGGTGCCGGCCGTGGTCAGCCACCCGTCCCGCCAGGCGTCCAGATCCTTGCCGCTCGCGGCGGCGAGCTCGTCGGTGAGGTCGCTCAGGGTGGTGTTCTGCCAGGCGAACCGGGAGAAGTACGCGGTCATCCCGGCGCGGAAGGCGTCCTCACCGACGTAGGCCTGCAGCTGCCGCAGCACGGCGGCGCCCTTGGGGTAGGTGATCGAGTCGAAGATCGACATCGCCTGGGCCACGTCGCGGATCGGCTGACGGATCGGGTGCGAGATCGGGCCCTGGTCGGCGAGGTAGGCCGTGAGCTTGTGGTCGGTCAGGTGCCGGGCCCAGGAGTTGACGAACCGGGTGGCCTCGGTGGCGCACCAGTTGGCGGCGAACTCGGCGAACGACTCGTTCAGCCACAGGTCGTCCCACCAGCGCATGGTCACGATGTTGCCGAACCACATGTGCGCCATCTCGTGCAACAGGATGCGGGTGGTGAACTCGGTCTCGGTCGGGGTGGGCTCGGCCCGGCGCAGGTAGCTGTCCGTCACGGTGACGCAGCCGTAGTTCTCCATCGCGCCACCGAACTCGGGCACGAACACCTGGTCGTAACGCTTCTGCGGGAAGGGCATGCCGAACTGCTCGCCGTAGAACTGCAGGCCCTGCCCGGTCAGCTCGAAGAGACCGTCGGCGTCCCGTTCCAGCACCGGGGCCAGTGAGCGGCGGCAGTACAGGCCCAGGTCGTACCCACCCACCGAACGACGCACCTGGTGGAACGGCCCGGCGTTGACCACCGTGTTGTAGGGCGACAACGGCGGTGTGTCGGCGAAGGTCCAGACGGTGGACGCGCCGGTCGCCGACGTCGTCGCCTCACCCGAGTTGCTGGTCACCGTCCACGACGGCGGGGCCGTCACCGTGAACGCGTGCGGCGCCTTCAGGTCCGGCTGGTCGAAGCAGGCCCAGACGAAGCGCGCCTGATCCGGCTCGAGACTCGTCCAGAGGTACACCTCACCGTCGGCCGGGTCGACCGCCTTGTGCACACCGGCGCCGTCCCGGGTGTTCTCCTGCTCGCAGTCCACCACCAGCGTGTTGTGGCTCTCGAGGCCGGACAGCACCAGCCGCCCGCCCTCCGCCTTCCCCAGGTCACGGCCGTTCAGCGTCGCGCGCAGCACGGTGGCCGCCGCGTCCACGAACGTCGTGGCCCCCGGCTCGCGGGTCGCGAACGTGATGGTCGACGTGGTGCGCACCCGCGGGCCCTCCGGCAGCTCGGTGAGATCCACCGCGATGTCGTAGCGCTCCACCTCGATCAGCGCGGCGCGCTCGGCGGCCTCGGCCTCGGTCAGGCTCTTCACGATGGTCCACTCCCCGGTTCTGTCGCCGACTGCGTTCCGGTACAGACGCTTTCACGGGCCGGGCAGCAGATCCAGGGTGAAGGGCCACGCGGATTGTCCGGAATCCGGCCGACCAACTCCCGGCAGCGGCAAACAATCCGCGATCAACCACCTCTCAGCCGCGTGACCTCAGCATCCGGCTGACCTCGTCGGCCCGGGACACCAGCGTCTGGCGCACCACGGGGGCCAGGTCCGGCACCGCCAGCGCGCGGGCCACGAAGGTCGCGTCCTGCCCGAACACCGGGAACAGGTCCTGGGAGAAGTACAGCCCGGGGATCATCCCGCCCTCGTGCATCACCGGCAGCAGCTCCAGGTACTTCTCGCCGTAGCCGGCGAGCAGCTCGTCCTGGCCGGGCCGCCAGAACGCGGCGGTCGTCGCGTGGGTCGAGGACAGCGGCACCTCCCGGGCGACCAGCGCCCGCCAGACCTCGGCCTTCGACTCCGCGTCGGGCGCGGCGGCACTCACCATCAGCGCGCGGGTCTTCGCGTCCGGGTCGGGGTCACGGGCCAGCAGGTCGGCGACCTCCGCCTCGGTGTCGCCGCCCAGCTCGGAGCGGCGCACGAGGGCCCGCCAGAGCAGGTCGACGTCGTCGCCCGCGGCCTCGACCAGGGCATCGACGTCGGTGGTGACCCGGGCCAGCGTGCGCAGGGCCACCCGGCGGTGCGTGGGCCCGGCCGCGATCCGCCGGCAGCACTCCGCGACCTGCCCGGCGAGCTGTTCGCGGAGCGCGGGCGGCGACCAGAACTCGGCCACGTCGGCGGCCATCCGCAGATAGGTCTCCACGACCGAGGGAGCCGTCTCCGCGTCGAGCACCGACACCAGGCCCGCCACCGCCCCGGCGGCCGTGCCCTCGCCGGTGAGCAGCGCGTCCCACATCGACGTGACCGCGACGGCCCGCGCGATCGGGGTGGGCAGCCGCCCGGCCGCGTCCGGATCGGCGGGCCGGGTGCTCGCGAAGGTCAGGTCGTCGTCGTTCACCAGGTAGTGCGCGGCCCCGGCGGGGAGGTCGAGAGGGGTGCGCTCCTGGTGCACCTCGACGACCTCACGCGCCGTGCGGACGAGCGTGCCGTCCTGCTCCTGGTAGGCGCCGACCACGAGAACCTGCGGACGCGGCGGGCCTTCCGGCCCGCTCCCCACCAGCACCGGGGTCTCCCCACCGGTGTCCAGCACGAACCGGTCGGTGCCGGCGACGGTCAGCCAGCCGTCGCGCCAGGCGTCCAGGTCGCGGCCGCCGGCGGCGGCCAACTCGTCCACCAGGTCCTGCAGGGTCGTGTTCTGCCAGGCGAAACGCGCGAAGTAGGAGGCCATCCCGGTACGGAAGGCCTCGTCCCCCACGTACGCCTGCAGCTGACGCAGCACCGAGGCCCCCTTGGGGTAGGTGATCGCGTCGAAGATCGACATGGCCTGGGCGACGTCGTGGATCGGCTGCCGGATCGGGTGTGTGGCCGGCCCCTGGTCGGCCAGGTAGGCGCTGAGTTTCTGGCCGATCAGGTGGTGCGCCCACGAGTCGGTGTGGCGGGTCGCGCCGACGGCGGCCCAGTTGGCCGCGAACTCGGCGAACGACTCGTTCAGCCACAGGTCGTCCCACCAGCGCATGGTCACGATGTTGCCGAACCACATGTGAGCCATCTCGTGCAGGAGCACCCGGGCCGTGCCGCCGGCCTCGACCGGGGTCGGCTCGGAGCGCCGCAGGAAGCCGTCCGACCAGGTCACGCAGCCGAAATTCTCCATCGCGCCGCCGAACTCGGGCACGAAGACCTGGTCGTAGCGCGCCTGCGGGAACGGCATCGCGAACTGCTCACCGAAGAACCGCAGCCCCTGGGCGGTCACCTCGAACAGCTCGTCGGCGTCCCGGTCGAGCACCGCGGCCAGCGAACGGCGGCAGTACAGGCCCAGGTCGTAGCCGTCCACCGAGCGACGCACCTGGTGGAACGGACCGGCGTTGACCACCGTGTTGTAGGGCGACAGCGGCGGCGTGTCGGCGAAGACCCAGATGGTGGACGCGCCGGTCGCCGTGGTGGTCGCCTCACCGGAATTGCTGGTCACCGTCCAGCTTTCCGGGGCGGTCACGGTGAACGCGTGGGGCGCCTTGAGATCGGGCTGGTCGAAGCAGGCCCAGACCCAGCGGGCCTGGTCGGGCTCGAAACTGGTCCACAGGTAGACCTCGCCGTCGGCGGGGTCGACGGCCCGGTGCACACCCGGACCGGTGCGGGTGTCGTCCTGCTCGCACTCCACCACCAGGGTGTTGTGCCCGGCCAGGCCGGGCAGCGCCAGACGCCCGTCGCGCGCCGGGCCCAGCTCCTGCCCGTTCAGCGTGGCACGCCGCACGGTGGCCGCCGCGTCCACGAAGGTGTCGGCCCCCGGCGTGCGCGCGATGAACGTGATGGTGCACGTGGTGCGGACTTTCGGGCCGTCCGGCAGCTCGGTGAGGTCCACGGCGATGTCGTAGCGCAGCACCTCGAGCAGCTCGGCGCGGCGCGCGGCCTCCACCTCGGTCAGGCTTCCCACGAGCGTTCCTCTCCCCCGGTTCCCCTGTGTCGGGCGTACCGCCCGCACCCTGTCACGTCCGCCCCGCACCCCGCCAGGGTCAGCCCCGCCAAGATTGTCGGACCCTCACTCTACGGTGTTCCCGACATACCGGACACGAATGACGGGGACCTTCACACGTGACCACCACGACCACGAAAGAACCTCTGCCGCAGTCCTATCGGCTGTGGGTCAGCGGTGCCGTGATCTCGATCCTGGGCAACGGGGTGCTCTACTTCGCGCTGGGCTGGACGGCCACCGGGCACAGCGGGGCACTGGCCGGGCTGGTGCTCACCGCCGTCAACGTGCCGCGGGCCCTGTTCCTGCTCGTCGGCGGCGTGCTCGGCGACCGCGTGGGCGCGCGGCGGGTGATGATCACCGGAGACGCCGTGATGATCGGGGTCTGCCTGCTGTTCGCGCTGGTGCTGCACCTGTCCGGGCCCGCGGTGTGGGTGCTGCTGGCCACCGGGCTGGTGCTCGGGGTGGTCGACGCGTTCTACCTGCCCGCCTCCGGCAGCATGCCGCGCCTGCTGGTGCCCCCGGAGCAGTTGCCGCGGGCGCTGGGGCTGCGCCAGGCCGGGGCTCAGGTGGCAGGTCTGGTGGCCGGGCCCCTCGGCGGCCTGCTGGTGGTCACCGTGGGCCTGGCCGGGGTGCTGCTCCTCGACGCGCTGACGTTCGCCGTGGTCCTCGCCGTCCTGCTGGTGATCCGGCCGCTGAGCTCCGCGTCGGGAGCCGGGCCCGGCGGCGTGCATGGCGGTATGGGTGGCGGCATCGCGGCGGCGGCGCTCGACGGTCTGCGCATTGGCCTGGCCGATCCGGTGCTGCGCACCGTGCTGCTGCTCACCGGCGCGTTCGGGGGCCTGCTGCTGCCCGCCTTCTCGATCCTGGTGCCGCTGCTGGCGCGCGAGCACGACTGGGACGCGCGCGCGGCCGGCCTGGTGATCGGGGCCCAGGCGCTGGGCACGATCGTGGTCGCGCTCGTCGTCGCGCGGCAGGGTGCCCACCGGCGGGCGGGCCTGGCGGTGGCCGGGGCCACGGTGACGGCCGCGCTGGGCCTGGCGGTCATGGCCGCGTCCGGCAGCACGGGGCCGGCCGTGGCCGGAGCGGCGGTCTGCGGCGTGGGCTCCGGCCTGTTCGCCGGGCACGCCTCCCCCACGATCCTGAGTGCCACGCCCAGCACCCACCTCTCCCGGGTGCAGGCCATGCTCGTGCTGGTGCAGACGGTGACGCTGCTGGTGACGAACAACGTCGTCGGCGGGCTCGCCGACACGGTGGGCGCCACCACGATGACCGTCCTGTGCGCGGCCCTGCTGCTGGGCAGCGGTCTGCTCGCCCTGAGCTCGAAGACGTTCCGGGCGGTGTGATCCCGATGACGTCACCGCGATCCGGCCCGGTGCACGCGCTGTCCCGGCCGCTGTCCCGGCCGCTGTCCCGGCTGGTCTCCCTCCGGGTCTCCCTACTGCCGGTAGCGGGGCTGCTCGAGGCGCTGCCGCAGCCACGCCAGCGCCGCGTGGCCCTGCTGAGCCTGGAACCGGCGCACGCCGGGCACGTTCTTCGGCGCGGGCAGGGTCGAGCTGTACAGGAAGTAGCCCGCCAGGCCCGCCAGCACGGCGTCGACGTCGGCCGGGGCGGCGTCCCGGGCCGGCCCGAAGCGGGCCCACGCCCTCTCCGGGTCGACGCCACCGGCCGCCACCGCGCTGGGCAGCAGGAACAGCACGTCGCACCAGGCCGCGCCGACCGCGGCGTGCGGCCAGTCCACCACCACGACCTCCCCCGACGCCGTGAGCAGCAGGTTGTCGGCCCGGATGTCGCCGTGCAGCAGAGTGTTTCCCCGGGCTGCGGCGGGCGCGGCCAGCTCCAGGCCGACCAGCCGGTCCCCCTGCGACGCGGCCCAGGGATCGAGCGCCGCCAGCGCGCCGGGGCCGGCGAGCGTGGCGAGCGAGCGCCAGCCGTGCCAGGTCTCCTCGATGTCCCGCACCAGCGACGGCGCGTCGGCCGGGGCGGGGGTGAGCAGGGTGGCCGTGCGCCCCAGTGCTTCGAGCACCCGGTCGAGGTCGTCGGCGCGCCAGGGCAGGGCCGGTTCGTGGCCGTCGACGTCCTCGAGCACCAGCAGCACCCAGTCGCCGTCGTCGTGCGCCCACAGCAGCCGGGGCGCCGGCGCGGCCTCGGGCAGATACCGCATGACGGCCAGTTCCCGCCGGTACATCCGGGGCGAGTCCGGGTTCCGTTCGGAGCCGACCGCCTTGACGAACACCCTCCGTCCGTCCCCGAGGGTCAGCCGCGAGGCCAGGCCCGGCGAGAAGCCGCTCGGCTGCGACGCCTCGTGCGCCACGTCGGTGCCGAACCAGGCGGTGGCCGCCTCCCGCACGTGCACCGGCAGGTCCCGCCACAGCAGTCTGGTGCTCATGGTCTCGATGGTGCCCGCCCGGTGTCCCGGGCGCGCCTGGTTTTCCGCTCACCCCGACCACCCCGGTCACCCGGGCCACCCGGGCCACCCCGGATTCCGTCGGCGTCACCGGCGTCCCCGCCCCGACGCGTCCACCATTCGGACTCCACCGCGAGGCCGGCACCTGCGGAAGTGACCTGCGACTGGCGCCATATCACCCCATTGGTCCCCCACGACTCGGCATCTCGGCCCTTACCTCGTAAACTTGTTGGTCGGCCGCCGGTGAGAGGCGCTGCAACGGGCCCCGCCACGGGTGCCCGCCACGCTCACCGGAGGCTCCGTACAGCACAAGGGCGCCCCTCTCAGAACGTGTCGAGTCCGTGTCGGAGTGGGGTTGCAGGATGAGTGAGAACCGAACAGGCGCACTGCGCGACCTGCTGGAGAGCCGGATCGCCGTGCTCGACGGGGCCTGGGGCACCATGTTCCAGAACGCGAAGCTGTCGCCGTCCGACTACCAGACCGAACGGCTGGCCGGTCATCCGAAAGACGTCACCGGCGACCCCGACCTGCTGAACATCACCGCGCCGCACGTCGTGCTCGACGTGCACCGGCAGTACCTGGCCGCAGGCGCCGACATCACGACCACCAACACCTTCACCGCGACCAGCATCGGGCAGGCCGACTACGGCCTCGAGCCGATGGTGCGCGAGATGAACCTCGAGGCCGCGCGCATCGCCCGGCAGGCCGCCGACGAGGCCGAGCGGGACACGGGCGTCCCCCGCTACGTGGCCGGTTCGGTGGGCCCGCTGAACGTGACGCTGTCGCTGTCGCCGAAGGTGGAAGATCCGGCGTACCGCGCCGTGACGTTCGAGCAGGTGCACGCCTCGTACGCGGAGCAGATCGAGGCCCTGCGCGACGGCGGGGTCGACCTGCTGCTGGTCGAGACCATCTTCGACACGCTGAACGCCAAAGCGGCCCTGGCCGCCGCCCGCGACGTGGCGCCCGAACTGCCGATCTGGTTCTCCGTGACCATCGTCGACCTGAGCGGCCGCACGCTCTCCGGGCAGACCGTCGAGGCCTTCTGGCGCTCGATCGAGCACGCGAACCCCCTCGTCGTGGGCGTGAACTGCTCGCTGGGGGCCACCGAGATGCGGCCTCACGTGGTCGAACTGGCACGGCTCGCCGGCACCTACACGGCCAGCCACCCGAACGCCGGCCTGCCGAACTCGTTCGGCGAGTACGAGGAGAGCCCCGACGAAACCAGTCGCCTGATCGGCGAATTCGCCGATCAGGGCCTGGTCAACCTGGTCGGCGGATGCTGCGGCACCACCCCGGCCCACATCGCGAAGATCGCCGAGCGGGTCAAGGGCCTCAAGCCGCGGGCGCTGCCGCAGATCCCGCAGCAGAGCCGGTTCAGCGGCCTGGAGCCGATGAACATCACCGACACCACGGGTTTCGTGATGATCGGCGAGCGCACCAACGTCACCGGCTCGGCGAAGTTCCGCCGTCTGATCGAGGCCGACGACTACCAGACCGCGGTCGAGGTCGCCCTCGACCAGGTGCGCGGCGGCGCCAACGTGCTCGACGTCAACATGGACGCCGACCTGCTCGACAGCGAGCAGGCGATGGTCACGTTCCTCAACCTGATCGCGACCGAGCCGGAGGTCGCGCGCATCCCGGTGATGGTCGACAGCTCGAAGTGGTCGGTGCTCGAGGCCGGCCTGCAGTGCCTGCAGGGCAAGGGCATCGTCAACTCGATCAGCATGAAGGAGGGCGAAGAGGTCTTCCTCGACCACGCCCGCCAGATCCGCCGCTACGGAGCGGGGGTCGTGGTGATGGCCTTCGACGAGACCGGTCAGGCCGACACCGCCGACCGCAAGGTCGAGGTCTGCGGCCGCGCCTACGACCTGCTCACGCAGAAGGTCGGGTTCCCGGCCGAGGACATCATCTTCGACCCGAACGTGCTCGCCGTCGCCACCGGCATGGCCGAGCACAACGGCTACGCCAAGGAGTTCATCGACGCCCTGCCGCGCATCAAGGAGCGGTGCCCGGGCGCGAAGATCAGCGGCGGTATCTCCAACCTGTCGTTCGCCTTCCGCGGCAACAACGTGGTGCGCGAGGCGATGAACTCGGCGTTCCTGTTCCACGCGGTGCGCGCGGGACTCGACATGGGCATCGTGAACGCCGGTCAGCTCGCGGTCTACGAAGACATCCCGAAAGACCTGCTCGAACTGATCGAAGACGTCCTCTTCAACCGGCGTGACGACGCCACCGACCGCCTGGTGACGTTCGCGGGCACGGTGAGCGGTTCGGGCACCAAGCGCGTGGTCGACCTGTCGTGGCGGGAGGGCCCGGTCGGCGAGCGCCTCACCCATGCCCTGGTGCACGGCATCGTGGACTTCATCGAAGACGACACCGAGGAGGCCCGTCAGCAGACGGCGCGTCCGCTGGAGGTCATCGAGGGGCCGCTGATGGACGGCATGAAGGTCGTCGGCGACCTGTTCGGCGCCGGCAAGATGTTCCTGCCGCAGGTGGTCAAGAGCGCCCGGGTGATGAAGCGGGCCGTGGCCTACCTCGAGCCGTACATGGAGGCCGAGAAGGCCGAGGCGCTGCGTCTGGGCACGGTGTCGTCGAACCGTTCGCACCAGGGCAAGGTCGTGCTCGCCACGGTCAAGGGCGACGTCCACGACATCGGCAAGAACATCGTCGGCGTGGTGCTGGGCTGCAACAACTACGACGTCATCGACCTCGGCGTCATGGTGCCCGCGGCCAAGATCCTGGACACCGCGCTGGCCGAGAACGCGGACGCGGTGGGCCTTTCCGGCCTGATCACGCCGTCACTCGACGAGATGGTCAACGTGGCCGAGGAGATGCAACGGCGGGGCATGACGATGCCGTTGCTCATCGGCGGGGCCACCACGTCCCGGCAGCACACGGCCGTGCGCATCGCGCCGGCCTACGAGGGCGCGACCGTGCACGTGCTCGACGCGTCACGGGTGGTCGGGGTGACGTCGAAGCTGCTGAGCGCCGAGCAGGCCCCGGGCTTCGTCGACGAGACCCGCACCGAGCAGGAGCGCCTGCGGGTGGCGCACGCCAACCGCCGCGCCAACCCGCTGCTGCCGTTCAGCCAGGCCCGGGCCAACGCCGAGAAGGTCGACTTCAGCGACATCCCGACACCGGCCTTCACCGGCGTGCGTACGGTCGAGCCCGACCTGAACGACCTGCGCGCCATGGTCGACTGGACGTTCCTGTTCCTGGCCTGGGGGCTCAAGGGCAAGTACCCGGCCATCATGGAACAGCCCGCGGCGAAGGAACTGTGGGACGACGCCCAGAGTCTGCTCGACGAGATCATCGAGGCCGGTCACTTCACCGCGCAGGGGTCGTACGGCTTCTGGCCCGCCCACTCCGACGGTGACGACATCATCCTCGAAGACGGTCCCCGGTTCCCGATGCTGCGCCAGCAGACGGTGAAACCCGACGGGCGGCCTAACCGTTCACTGGCCGACTACGTCGCACCCGCCGGATCCGGCGACCATCTGGGCGGTTTCGCCGTGGCGATCCACGGGGCCGACAAGCTGGCGGCGTCGTACGAGGCCCAGAACGACGACTACCGCTCCATCATGGTCAAGGCCCTGGCCGACCGGCTGGCCGAGGCGTTCGCCGAGTACCTGCACCTGCAGGTGCGCCGGGAGTGGTTCGAGCCCGACGCCCAGCCGGCACTGGAAGACCTGCACGCCGAGCGGTTCCGCGGTATCCGCCCGGCTCTGGGTTACCCGGCCTCGCCCGATCACGGGCTCAAGGGTGAGCTTTTCGACCTGCTGAAGGCCGGTCAGGTGGGCATCACGCTGACCGAGAGCTACGCGATGCTGCCGGCCGCCGCGGTCAGTGGCCTGATCTTCGCGCACCCGTCGTCGCGGTACTTCACCGTGGGCCGTCTGGGGCGCGACCAGATCGAGGACTACGCCCGGCGCCGGGGCCTGACCCGGGCCGAGACCGAGAAGCTGCTGCGCCCGACCCTGGCGTACGAGCCGGAGTAGAGACCTACGGGGATGCCGGCTCGTTGCGCCGGCATCCCCGGACTCCGGTCCGGTCACGGTGCCATCGGCGAATCAAACGTGATCACGGTCGCTTTCACGCCGGCGGCAGCGCTTCAGTGACCTTCAGTTGCCCGTCGTTCCAGTTCAGGCCAGACCTGAACGCCGTCAGCGTGGATGCTGTCGGAACCCGATGTGCCGTCGCGCGGCATCGGGCATTCCGGGCGCGCACATCACGCGCCGACCATGGGTGCACCCCTTCCCTGCACGTACCGAGAGGTGCCCACCCATGGAAATCCTGATCATTCTCCTGGTCATCTACGTGGTCTGGCAGTACTTCAAGTGAGCCGGCCCTGACCACGGTTCGCTCTGACCACGGTTCGCCCTGACGGGCCGGACGCTCTTCAGCCTCAGGAGTTTCCGGCTTCTCCGTCCGGCAGACGCGTGAACACGCAGTCGTCCCCCGCCACCACGAGCTTCGTACCTTCGCTGCTGAGGGTCAGCACCTGCGTCGGGCGGTTCGCGTCGTCGGCGTCCAGCAGGTTTCCCTCGTCGTCGGTCTGTAGCCAGCGGCACTGGGCGACGACGTCGTCGCCGGCCGAGTAACGCCCCAGCTCGACGTCCTGGCCCACCACGTAACTGCCCGCTCCAATGGTGGACGCGGGGGTCGTCGCCGGGGTGTGCGTCTCGAACACCAGCGGCGAGCGGGTGGGCAAGGCCGAGTAACCATCCGCAGACGGGTTGCTCTCGCCCTGCGCTGGGCTGCCGGTGCAGCCGGTCAGCAGAACGCCACCGGCCACGAGGATGACGCCCGCACTGATCCGACGCGTGTTCATGCCTGCTCTCCTGTTTCGTGATGCCAGATCATGGCGGTGGCCACGAGAAGGCGTCAACCGCGCCGGTTCTAGCTTGTTCCGGGTGAAACAGGCGCTTGCTCGGACGTCAGAGCGGTGGACGAAGCAGCCGTCCGCTCCCCGCTGGGGACCGGCAGGCTACGGCGCCACGCCCTGATAAGCCCTGGCTGCCGAGCACGGACGGACTGAACCCACCTGTCCGGTAGCCATCGAGGGTGCGGATTCTGGGTCGGTGACGGCTCGCGCGACGAGACCATCGGCCACCACGCAGTCGCAGTACCGGGTTCACACCCCCCGGCTCACACCCCCCGGGTTCACACCCCCGGCTCACACCCCCGGCTCACACCCCCGGCTCACACCCCCGGCTCACACCCCCGGCTCACACCCCCGGCTCACACCCCCGGCTCACACCCCCGGCTCACCGTGCTGGTCGTGGTCACGACCAGCACGGTGAGCCGAGATCGGTCGCTGTCCGATCCCGGCGTCCGATCTCGGCGTCCGATCCCGGCGTCCGATCAGCGACTTCGGATGGCGCCCACCGTCAGCGGCGCCGGGTGCTCACCTTCTCGCCACCCTCGAGGTCGATCCGCTTGGCCGCGGTGCGCGGCGACCGGGCCGCCGGAGTGGCCTTCTTCGCCGGGGCCTTCTTGACCGCAGCGGCCTTCACCGGTGCTGCCTTGGCCGGGGCGACCTTGGCCGGAGCGGTCTTGGCCGGGGCCACCTTCGCCGGTACGGCCTTGGTGCTGGCCGTCTTCCGGGTACCGGTGGACTCGGCCGCGACCGACCGCGACTTCTTGATCGCCGCGACCCGCCCCTCGACCGCGTTCGGGTTGTCGATCTCGAGGATGTCGGCCAGGAACCGGCCGGTGTGGCTCTCCGGCACCGCCGCGACATCTTCGGGCGTGCCCTCGGCGACCAGGGTGCCGCCGCCGCTGCCGCCCTCGGGACCGAGGTCGACGATCCAGTCGGACGACTTGATCACGTCGAGGTTGTGCTCGATGACCAGCACCGAGTTGCCCTTGTCGACCAGGCCCTGCAGCACGCCCAGCAGCTTGCGGATGTCCTCGAAGTGCAGACCCGTGGTCGGCTCGTCGAGCACGTAGATGCTGCGGCCGGTCGAGCGTTTCTGCAGCTCACTGGCCAGCTTCACGCGCTGCGCCTCACCACCCGACAGCGTCGGCGCGGACTGACCGAGCCGCACGTAGCCCAGGCCGACGTCGACCAGCGTGCGCAGGTGACGCGCGATCGCGGGGACGGCGTCGAAGAAGTCGGCGGCCTCCTCGATCGGCATGTCGAGCACGTCAGCCACGGTCTTGCCCTTGAAGTGCACCTCGAGGGTCTCGCGGTTGTACCGCGCCCCGTGGCAGACCTCGCACGGCACGTACACGTCGGGCAGGAAGTTCATCTCGATCTTGATCGTGCCGTCACCGGAGCACGCCTCGCAGCGACCACCCTTGACGTTGAACGAGAACCGGCCCGGCTGGTAGCCGCGGACCTTCGCCTCCTGGGTCTGCGCGAACAGCTTGCGGACGTGGTCCCAGACACCGGTGTAGGTGGCCGGGTTGGACCGCGGCGTGCGGCCGATCGGGCTCTGGTCGACGTGCACCACCTTGTCGAGGTGCTCCAGGCCCTTCACCGTCTTGTGCCGGCCAGCCACCTGGCGGGCGCCGTTCAGCTTGTTCGCCAGCACGGTGTAGAGGATGTCGTTGACCAGCGTGGACTTTCCAGAGCCGCTGACCCCGGTGACCGACACCAAGCAGCCCAGCGGGAACGAGACGTCCAGACCCTTGAGGTTGTGCTCGCGGGCACCGACCACGGTGAGCTGACGCTTCGGGTCACGCGGACGCCGCACGGCCGGGATCTCGATCGCCTTGCGGCCCGACAGATACATGCCGGTGAGCGACTCGGGGTGCTCGTACAGATCTTTCACGGTGCCGGAGTGCACGACGTGACCACCGTGCTCACCCGCGCCCGGGCCGATGTCGACCGCCCAGTCGGCGGCACGGATCGTGTCTTCGTCGTGCTCGACCACGATCAGCGTGTTGCCCAGGTTACGCAAGCGCGTGAGAGTGTCGATCAGGCGCCGGTTGTCGCGCTGGTGCAGACCGATGCTCGGCTCGTCGAGCACGTAGAGCACGCCCACCAGCCCCGACCCGATCTGCGTGGCCAGGCGGATGCGCTGCGCCTCACCACCGGACAACGTGCCCGCCGCTCGGTCGAGGCTCAGGTACTCCAGGCCCACGTCGAGCAGGAAGCCCACCCGGGCGTGGATCTCCTTCAGCACCTGGTCGGCGATCTGCTTCTCGCGCTTGGTCAGCTCGAGCGAGTTCAGGAACTCGGCAGCCTCACGCAGGGGCAGCGCGCAGACGTCGGCGATGGAACGCCCGCCGACCGTGACCGCCAGCACCTCGGGACGCAGACGCGACCCCCGGCACACCGGGCATGGGATCTGGCGCATGAAGCCCTCGTACCGCTCACGGCTCCAGTCGGACTCGGTCTCCGAGTGCCGGCGCTGGATGAACGGGACGACACCCTCGAAACCGGTGGTGTACGAGCGTTCCCGGCCGAAACGGTTCTTGAACTTCACATGGACCTGGTAGTCCTGCCCATCGAGCAGGGCTTTCTTCGCCCGCTCGGGCAGCGCCCGCCAGGGCGTGTTCACGGTGAAGCCGAGGTCTTTGCCCAGCGCCTTCATCAGGCGCAGGAAGTACTCGGCCGACCCCTGCGTCCAGGGAACGATCGCGCCCTCGGCCAGGGTCAGGTCTTCGTCGGGCACCAGCAGCTCGGGGTCGACCTCGAGCTTGGTGCCGATACCGGTGCACTCGGGGCACGCGCCGAACGGGTTGTTGAACGAGAACACCCGCGGCTCGATGTCATCGATCGCGATCGGGTGCTCGTTCGGGCACGCCATCTTCTCGCTGAAGCGGCGCTCGCGGTCGGGGGCCCCCTCGGGCTCGTCGACCAGGTCGGCGATCACGATGCCGCTGGCCAGCTGCAGGGCGGTCTCGACCGAATCGGTGAGACGCTGCTTGGCCGTGGACTTCACCGCCAGCCGGTCGACGACGACCTCGATGGTGTGCTTGTAACGCTTGTCGAGCGTGGGGGAATCAGCGAGCGAGACCACTTCACCGTCGACCCGGGCCCGGGAGAACCCCTTGGTCTGCAGGTCGGCGAACAGGTCGACGAACTCGCCCTTGCGCGCCCGGACCACCGGGGCCAGCACCTGGAAGCGCGTGCCCTCGGGCAGGTCGAGCAACCGGTCGACGATCTGCTGCGGCGTCTGCTTGGTGATCGCCTCACCGCAGATCGGGCAGTGGGCCCGCCCCGCCCGCGCCCAGAGCAGACGCAGGTAGTCGTACACCTCGGTGATCGTGCCCACCGTGGAGCGCGGGTTTCTCGACGTCGACTTCTGGTCGATCGAGACGGCCGGCGACAGGCCCTCGATGAAGTCGACATCGGGTTTGTCCATCTGCCCGAGGAACTGGCGGGCATAGGCGGACAGCGACTCGACGTACCGGCGCTGCCCCTCGGCGAAGATCGTGTCGAACGCCAGGGACGACTTGCCCGACCCGGACAGGCCGGTGAAAACCACCAGCGCGTCACGAGGAAGATCGAGCGAGACATCCTTGAGGTTGTGCTCGCGGGCTCCGCGAACGATAAGTCGGTCACTCACGCACGACACTCTAGGTGCCCCCACCGACAGTCTTCGCGTCGAACTGGCACACCCGTTCGAACAGCCGCCCCGACCGGGTAGGAAAAGTCCGGGTTGCCCACCCGGGGCGACCGACGCGTCCACCATTGACAGCCCGAAAGCCGCAGCTGCGCACCTGCCCCGGCACCTCTGCCCGTTCTTGCCCATCGGACCCATGAACAACAACGCGACGTAGAACCCCGGCCACGCCCTGCGCCGACGGACCGGTCCGCGCCCGACGGGATGGCAGGGTATGTCCATGGTCTACAACGGAGAAGTCACCCCCGGAGGACCCGCGGACGTCCGCGAGCTCCCCGACGCGGTGATCCGGAAGGCGAGCGTTTCGCCCCAGGACAACAACGCGTACCTGATCACGTGCCGGGCGACCGGGGACCAGTTGCTGATCGACGCCGCCGACGACGCCGAGCGCGTGAGCACGCTGATCGGCGAGGGTGGCGGACCGCTGCGCGGCATCGTCACCACGCACCAGCACTGGGACCACCACCGCGCCCTGGCCGAGATCGCCGAGGTCACGAAGGCCCCGACGCTGGCCGGCGAGGACGACGCGGACGCCCTGCCGGTGAAGCCCGACGTGCGACTGCGGCACGGTGACACGGTGGCCGTGGGCGAGCTCACGCTCGACGTCGTGCACCTGCGCGGTCACACGCCCGGTTCGGTCACGCTGGTGCTGACCAGCCCCGACGGCAGCGTGCACGCTTTCACCGGGGACAGCCTGTTCCCGGGCGGAGTGGGTAAGACGTTCGACGGTGACGCCTTCAGCTCGCTGATCGGCGACGTGGAAGAGCGCCTGTTCAACGCCTATCCGGACGAGACCTGGATCTACCCGGGCCACGGCAAGGACACCACGCTCGGCGCCGAGCGCCCGAGCCTGCCGCAGTGGCGCGAGCGCGGCTGGTGAAGTCTGCCGGTGCGGGCCGATTTCGACGGGTCCGCACCGGAACATCACCCGCCCCTCCCCCTGCACACCCTCGGCTCCTCAGCCGGCCGCGACCCCTCACAGCCCCATCGAACCCGACCCGTGGCTTGCCGATCGAATTGGGATAAGCACAATTCGTGTGTCATATTGCCGATCAGCCGGCCACAGAATCGGGTTGGGCGTGTCCGAGAGGACGAGGGCGCCACAGCGCTCGTACCGGCAGCTCGCGGCATCCGTCATCGACGGACGGTTGCCCGGCCTGCTCACACAGCTACAGTGTTCGCGTTGAGACGGGGCTCAGTGATGACAACACCGCACAACCGCATGGCGGCCGAAGAGCACGGATTACGGGTGGAGGGCGCTTCCGCCACCGATCCCGGGGGCTCGGTCGCAACCTTGGTGCGCTCGCACACCCGCATGCTGCAGGGGTTGCAAGAACAGCAGCACGGCCACGGGATCGTGCTTCGGGGCATCCGGGAACAGCAGAAACAGCACACCCGGATGCTCATCGTTCACGGTGACACCCTGAATGAGCACACGGGCCTCCTGCGGCGCCTGCAGTCCGACGTCACGGTCCTCAAGACCGACGTGACCGAGCTCAAATCCGACGTCACTGTCCTGAAATCCGATGTCGCCGTGCTGAAAACGGACGTCTTCGAGCTCAAGACCGACGTCGCTGTTCTGAAGACGGATGTCGCCGAACTCAAGACCGACGTCACGGTACTCAAGACCGACGTCGCCGTCCTCAAGACCGACGTCGCCGAACTCAAAACCGATGTCTCGGAACTCAAGACCGACGTCGCAGGCCTCAAGACCGACGTCGGCTCGCTCCGCTCCGAGATGCAGGAAATGCGCACCGGTCAGGAAAAGATCCTCAGCATGCTCACCACGCTCGTCACGGCGGTCAAGGTGAACCAGTAGCAGCGCCGGACGGAGGGGCCAAACAGCACACGCCCCTCCGTCCCGCCCAGCAGTCAGCGCACGAACGTGAACAATCGCCGCGCCGCATCCAGCTCGACAGCCTCGCCCTCGTACTGCACCACCCCCATCGCGGCCCGTTCACCACCCTCACGAGCCTCGTAGGCCACCTCCCGGAATCCGGCCTGCCCGAACCAGTTCCGCACCGTCTCGTTCCGGTCGCCGATGTCGGCGTCCCGCCCTCGTGACCACAACAACGTCGCCCCCGGACGGCAGAAGCCAGGCGCCGCCCGGATCAGGTTCTCCAGGTCGGCGTCGCTGATGTTGCCGAAGATCCCGACCATGAGCACCAGATCAGCCGGCACAATCCCGGCGTAGGTCGAGGCATCACCCGCATCCCGGGTGAGCACCGAGACGCGCAGTCCCTCGGCGGCAGCCACAGCCCGCGCCGCGAGCACCGGATCGATCTCGACCAGCGTCACCCCGACCCGATCGGCGTCGGCCCGCGCCGACAGCACCCCGATCAGGTCCCGCCCGTCCCCCGCGCACAGGCTGACCGCCGTCACCGGTCCCGGACGAGCATCCAGCACCAGGCCGATGTGATGCCGCACCCGCGACAACCGCCACGACAGGGCCGAGGACGGGTCGTCGTAGGCATCGTGCCAGGAGACATAATCACGCATGAGGAGAGTTTTACCCAGCCTGGCAACCAACCCTCACGAGTGCATCACGCGTGCACGACGAACCGCCGATACCAAGGGCACGTATCATCGATCCATGCCGACGTCGCCCTCCTCCTCCACGCGCACACCGAAGGCGGACGACGACGCGTCTCTCCGGGCGGCCATGGTCGAGGCCGCGGAGCGCCTGCTGGCCGCCTCCGCCGACCACGACATCTCCACCCGCGCGGTCTGTGAGGCGGTCGGCGTCACCCAGCCCCGCCTGTACCGCCTGTTCGGCGACAAACGTGGCCTTCTCGACGCCGTGGCCGACGCCGGTTTCGAGCGCTACGCCCGGCACAAGGCCCAGCTGGCCCGCACGGACGACCCCGTCACGGACCTGTACGCCGGCTGGGACGACCACATGCGCTTCGCGGCCACCAACCCCGCGCTCTACCAGCTGATGTTCGCCCCTCGCCCGCACTCGAACAGCCGCGCCCGGCGCGAGATCCTGGGCCTGGTCGAGGCCGCACTGCTGCGCTGCTCCGCGGTCGGCGCCCTGCGCACCGACGTGAATCACGCCGCACAGCTGATCCTTTCGGCCAACGTCGGGGTCGCCCTGAGCCGGATCGCCCAGCCCGCCCTGTTCGACGAGGCACTGTCCCACCGTTCCCGGGACGCCGTCTTCGGCGCGATCCTGACCCGGCCCGCCGTCGGCACCGACACCGATCCGACGGTGGACGCGGCCCGCCGGCTGCGCTCGCAGCTGGCCCTGTCGGGCAGCGGAGTTCTGGAGACCGCCGAGGAGGCCCTGCTGGAGCGGTGGCTGGAACGGATCGCGGAACGCGGCTGAGAGCGGGAAGCACTCCGCGTCCCTCCGGGTTGCCCATGATCAGCGCACGCTCGACGAGCGCCGCCGTCCCGCGCCGGGTAGACCGGACAGGCACGGGGCAACCGTAGGACCAGGAGGCAGAACCGCATGGCAGTGGCTGACAGCGGCACGATCGAGCTCGGCGGCAAGAAGGTGCACCGGCTCGGGTACGGCGCGATGCGCATCACGGGCGACGGCATCTGGGGCCCGCCGAAAGACCACGACGAGGCGATCCGCGTGCTGCGCCGGGCCGTCGAACTCGGTGTCGACTTCATCGACACCGCCGACTCGTACGGTCCCTACATCTCCGAGGACCTGATCAAGGAGGCCCTCCACGACGGCACCGGGTACGGCGACGTCGTCATCGCGACCAAGGGCGGGCTCACCCGCAGCGGTCCCGACGTCTGGCCCCCGCTGGGCCGTCCGGAGTATCTCCGTCAGTGCATCCTGATGTCGCTGCGTCGGCTGGGGCTGGAGCAGATCCCGCTCTGGCAGCTGCACCGCATCGACCGCAAGACCCCGCGCGAGGAGACCTTCGCCGAGGTGAAGAAGTTCGTCGACGAGGGCTTGGCCCTGCAGGTCGGCCTGTCCGAGGTGAGCGTCGAGGAGATCAAGGCCGCGCAGGAGGCCGGTCTCCCGGTCGCCTCCGTCCAGAACCGCTACAACCTGGGCGACCGCAAGGCCGAGGACGTTCTCGACTACTGCGAGCAGCAGGGCATTGCGTTCATCCCGTGGGCCCCGGTGAACGCCGGTTCGCTGGCCCGTCCGGGCGGTCCGCTGGAGAAGGTCGCGGGCAACCACCCGGGCACCACCACGTCCCAGCTGGCCCTCGCGTGGCTGCTGCGCCGCTCCCCCGTCATGGTGCCGATCCCCGGCACCTCGTCGGTCTCCCACCTCGAGGAGAACCTGGGCGGCGCCGACGTCACGCTCACCGACGACGAGTTCCGGACGCTCGCCGACGCGATCTGATCCCCACCGCACCAACGGCATTGAGGACGTGGTGGTCGCCGGGCGACCGCCCCGTCCTCAATGCTGTTGTCACCTCAGACCGGCGACGAACTCCTCCGCCGTCGTGGGCACCGAGAACATCGGGAAGTCGAAACGCAGCGCGTTCTCGTGCTCCTCGACGGACGTGGCCGCCGTGCAGTCGGACAGCGTGATCACCCGGTAGCCGTTCTCGTAACCGCTGCGCATCGTCGACTCGACACAGCAATTGGTGAGGAACCCGCCCAGGGCGATCGTGCGAATCCCCTTGCTGCGCAGGATGAAATCCAGGTTCGTGCTGGCGAAGGTGTCGAGCCCACGTTTGCCCTCGATCACGATGTCACCGGCCCGGGGCGCCAGTTCGTCGACGATCGCGGCACCCCACGAGCCCTTCACGAAGGCCTTGCCGTCGACCACGCCCTTGAGGATGCCGTACGGGTGCGCACTGATCTCGTGATAGCCCTCGGCGAACGAGATCGGCGCGTGCATCACCGTGACTCCCGCAGCGCGGGCTGCGTCCACCACCTGCCCGGTCTTGCCCAGCATCCCGTTGGCCGCCATCACCGGCGCGACGGCCTCGTGCAGCACACCGCCCTCGCTGGTGAAATCGTTCTGGTACTCGATGAGCACGAGCGCGATGGTGGACGCGTCGGTGAGACCTGGGCTGCCGGACATGACGACTCCTTCGGCTGCTTCTTCGGGCCAAGAATCTTCGTCGGTCGTGACAACCATAGGGCGCGGTCGTGCGTGTTGTGGGGAGAAGGAGCGGGATTCACTTCGGCAGCGGGACGGTGAGCGGCATGACCAGCACGGCCATCAGGGCGACAGCGGGAGCGCTCGGCATGGGCACACGGGGAGGAGTGGTGCTGGGCACGATGCTCCTGCTCGCGGGCCTCTTCACTATGGTCGCGTGCGCCGGGGCGAGTTCGGGTAGCGGCGAGAACCCGGCGTCACCCCCCTCGCCGGACGCGGCGTCGGCCCCGGTGGGCGCGAGTTCGGCGTCGGCGAGCCCGGCCAGGGCCGCAGACGAGAGCCCGGTGCTCTCCGACACGGGCCTGGGCGAGCTGCGGCTGGGGGTCTCCCTCAAACAGGCCAAGGCCCTCGGGCTGGTGGGCGAGCGCACCGAGGAGTCGCCCGACGAGACCTGTGAGCAGTACACCGGGGCCAAGGGCAGCGGCGTGCATTACCTGTACTTCACCGACGACCAGCTGATCATCATCGACGTCACGCAGGCGGCGAAACTCGACACCGGGCTCGCCATCGGCAGTACCTACACGCAACTGCACAACGCCTACGGCGACCAGATCGGCAACGACACCGGCCCCGGCCGGATCTACGTGACCGCACCCGGTGCCCCGGTGAAGGCCGAGTACCGCGTCGCTCTGGACTCCGACACGGCCTTCCCCGACTCGAAGATCACCGAGATCACCTTGCAGACGGTCGATTCCGGGTGTTACGAGTAGCCGTGACCGGTGCCGACCCCCACGAGGTGCTGACACCGCTGCCCGAGCACCTCAGCTCGCAGCCGCCGCCGTTCGAGGAGTACGTGTCGGCCCGGCTGCCCGACCTCCTGCGGCTGGGCCACGCGCTCGCCGGGAATCCGCACGACGCCAGCGATCTCGTGCAGGACGTGCTGGAGAAGGTGGGGGTGCGCTGGACCACCCTGCACCGGCGGGGCGAGAACGTCGACGCGTACGTGCGGCGGGCCATGGTCAACGCCCGCACCACCCGCTGGCGGCGCCGGCGGCGCGAGACGCTGGTCGCGTTCTCGGTCGTCGGGCTCGACCGGGCGGTGCTGCCGCACGACCGTTTCGACGACGAGCCGCTGTGGCAGGCACTGCGTGATCTGCCGGCCAAGCAGCGGGCGGTGCTGGTGCTGCGCTTCTACGAGGGGCTGACCGAGTCCGAGATCGCGGCCACGCTGGGCATTGCCGTCGGCACGGTGAAAAGTCATACGTCGCGGGCGATGTCCGCGCTGCGGCAGACACTCGCGCACACCGGCTCCGGCGGGGAGACGCCCCGGACCCCTGAGGGAGGCACGCGATGAGTCAGGACCATCTCGAAGACCGGCTGGCGTCGCTGCTGGGCAGCGCCGACCTGGATCTGCCCGCCCGGCCCGACGCGACCGGTGTGGTCATGGGCGACGTGCGCCGGGCCCGACGGCGACGCCGGGCCGTGCAGGTGGCGGTTCCGGCTGTGCTGGTCGTGGGGGCGATCGCGGCTGGGTCCACGTTCCTGCCGCGGTATCACGAGAAGGTGGTGCCGGCGGTGCAGCCGTCCGACGTGCTGACCGGCACCGGGATCGGGGCGCTCCAGCTCGGGATGAGCCTGTCCGCGGTCCGGGACGCCGGGCTGACCGGCGCGGAACTCAGCAGCGAGACGGATAGCACCTGCGTCACGTACGAGGGCCGGGGCTCTGTCGCGCAGTTCACCGTGGTCGACGGTCAGGTGGCCCGCATCCGGGTCGACGCGTTCGCCACGACCCCCGAGGGCATCGGCATCGGCGACACCTACGGCGATCTGCAGGCTGCCTACGACGACCTTCCGCAGGGAACGGCGGGCATGGGCTCGGTGCAGTTCAACGCCCTCGGAGCCCAGGGCGGCCGGTACGAGGCCGACCTCGAGATCCCCGACACCAATGCCGACAGATCCGCGGACACCGACGACGAGGCGGACTTCGAGGCCACCCGGATCACCGGGTTGTCCCTCAGCAGCCGGTCCCCCGCCCTGGAGTCCTGCTGATGCGCCCGGCCGGAGCACAGCATCAGCCGAGCGGGACCAGGCGGGCCGGACCAGCCGGGCGGGACCAGGCGGGCCGGGCCGGACCAGGCGGGCGGGACCAGGCGGGCAGCATCAGCCGGGCGGGATCCCCCAGCCACGCCAGCCCCCACACCGAGGCTCGACATCCTCAGCCCGGCAGGCTGTCCCACACGGTGACCTGCAGGGCCAGCTCGTCATCCCGGCTGGCTCCCTCACCGACGCGCAGCCAGGCGATGCGCCCGTCCGAGGTCGTCAGGCACAACTGGTCACCGGGAAAGACCTGCAGCGCGGGATACCCGTCCTTGCCCGACCGGATCCGCGCGGCGCAACGCGTGGCGGCATCCTGCGGCAGCCCCTGGTCACTGAACAGCTTGCCCTCGCTGAGCGAGAGGCCGGTGTTCTGGTCCCAGAACACGTCCAGAGCCTCTGATCCCGACGTGTCCGTCGGCTCCGAGCCCACGTGTTCGGAGTCGGCCGAGCCCCCGAGATGACCGAGGTGGTCCAGATCGACGCCGAGCCCGTTGTCGATGGTGATCGGCCCGTTGACCAGCACCACGGGCCGGTCCGACGAAGCCTGCGTCCCCGCCGTGCCGGTGGCGCCGGCATCCGCGGGATCAGCCGGCCGCCAGGGCTGGGTGATGGGCCGCCCGGTCGAGACCGGCAACGGCTCGTTGTCCCCGTTCCCCACGAGAGCCATGGAGCCCCAGGCGATGGCGCCGAGCACCACCAGCGTTCCCGCGGCCACCAGCACCTTGCTGACCGGCGTGGGCTCGTCCGGATCCGTGCCCTGGTCCGGGCCTGACAGCGATTCGGGCGGTGGAGGCGGTGAGGACGTCACGCGTCGGGTTCCCCTGTTGTTCTAGAACGGTCGTGTCGAAACGGCACAGTGGGCACCAGGGCCGAGAGCGCCGGTGTCCGAACAGGAATCAGCCCGGCCGGCCGTCCCGCACGTGGAGTCGGGACGGCCGGCCGGGCTGACGGCCGGTGCGGGCCGTGCAACTCACGGTCCGCACCGACCGTCGAAACGGATCGTCAGCTGACGGTGATGTTGACCGGGTTGCCCACCGGAACACCGTTGACGCTGGCCGTCACCGCGTACTGGCCCTTGACCTTGAACTTGATGCGGAACTTGGCCTCGCCCCGCCGGTCGGCCACGTCGGTGTCCGAGTAGGTGGCACCGCCACCGACCTTGACCGCCGTGAGCGTGACCTCACTGGCCTCTTCGACACCGGTGATGGAGAAGCGCACCTGCTCCTTGACGACGGCCGCGGCCTGGCCGGTGAGCTTGGCGTTCGGCACCACGAAGTCGGCGCGCGAGTTCTCCTTGAGGTCGCAGTCCACGGTGCGCGCACGCACCCGGTTGCGGCCGGAGGAGGTGTTCACGACGCCCGACACGGTGGGGCTGCTGCTGCCGCTGACCGTGCCGAGGAACTGCCCGTTGACCGTGACGATCGTGGTGCAGCTCGGGTCGGCGTTGTTGATGGTCGCGGTCACCGTCGACTTGGCGTCGTCGATGCGGACGGCGGTCGCCCGCACCGTCAGCGCCATGTCGGGCGGGTAGGCGTACGCCACCCCGCCGCCGATGCCGGCAAGGGTGAGTACCCCTGCCGCAACGGCTTTTCGATTGATCCTGCTCAAAGTCATGACTCGCTGGTCCCCTCTACGGGAGGTGGATCGGAGGCGATGGTCATCCCCCGACGACGGATGAGGTCTTGCACTCGGTCAGCGGCTCGGCGCTGCTCGTGGCCGGCTTCACCATGGGCTGGTTCAGCACGACCGGGATCTGCCCGGCGTCGTCCTCGACCACCGGGGTGGACATCACGACGTTCACCGTTCGCTCCTGACCAGCCGCGATGGGGACGCTCACGCGCCACACCGGGTGGTTGTTGTCGAGACCGGTGACCGGCACGACGGTTTCGCCGTCGAGCTGGGTGAGCACGGCGCTGCTGCCCACCGGCCCATAGATGTCCAGGATGATCCGATTGCTGCCGTCCCGCGTCACCTTGCCGGTGAGACCCCGCTGTATCAGGTCGCTCCGGACGTTGACGTACGACGGCAGCCCTTCCCCATCCTTGGGAGCCGTGTTGTCCAGGGTGACCGAAATCTGGCCCACCCTGGCACTGTTGGTGCAGGTGCCCGGGTCGTACCTGGTGTCCACCTGCAGGTAGGCATCCATCTTGTTGCCACCACCGTTGTTGACCACGGTCATGGCGAAGGGCCCGGGATCGCCCGGGATGGTGCCGGAGATGCTCAGCTGCTCCAGCTGGGCCTGGACCTCGTCGTCGTTCGCCCAGAGCAGGAGCCGTCGTTCGCGGACCGGCTCGCGCAGCGACTTGATCAGCGTCGGCAGGCTGAACTCCCCACGGGAGAACTTACCGAAGGTCGCCTGCACCAGTTCGGTGGTCACGGTGTCGACGACCTGCGGATCCTGCCAGCGGGCGTACACGCCCTTGCTGAGGAAGTTCGCGGCGTTCGACGAATCCACCGTCACACCACGCACTTCCACCGGGCCGGTGGCCGCGAGCAGAGCCGCGACGACGTTCTGGTCGACCCCCGCCACGAAGTCGGTGTCCTGGCGGGTGCGGGCCTTCCAGCCCGCCGCCGCCAGTTCACCGGTGTGCGGGAAGTGCGGGCTGGCGTTGAAACCGGCCCATTCGGTGAGGTCCTTGCCGTAGTGCTCGCGCAGGTTCTCCGGCGCCACCACCGACGGGATGGTCGGGCCGCGGTCGAGCTTGGAGCGGGATTCCGCGTCGGCCAGCGTCATCCGGCCCTGGTCGGTCTTGAGCTCGGCGAACGCGCCCACCAGACCGCCCGTTCCGCGAGCCTCGGCATCCTGCTGCAGCAGCACCACCCAGGTCTTCTCACCGTCGGCGCCGAGCATGCCGGGCAGTTCCTGGAGCAGCGGCACCGCATCGGCGAACGGCCCCCGGGCCGCGGAGAGCGCGGTGTTCAGCGTGGTCACGCCGTCGGCCACGTCGGGGCGCAGCCCGTCCGGGTCGAGCTCGCCGACGGTCACGGCGCCCGAGGAGACGGCCGCCGACAGCTGTGGCATCGCACCGGCGACGGCGCGCAGTGCGGTGGTGTCGAGCTGGCCCTGCGCGCCGGCGGCGCCCTTCGGCTGCAGCTTCGGCAGCGCGGTCTCGAGCGGCTGGGCGGCGGTGGTGATGTCGGCCATCACGGCGCTGACCTGGCGTGCCGCGTGCAGGTCTCGCCCCAGCACCGGCACGTATCCGGCGATGCCCCAGACCGGGTCGCCGGTGAGACGGTGGGCCTTCTGGGCGTCGACGCGCACCTTGGCGAGCGTCTGCCCGGCGGCCGGGAGGTCGTAGGCCTCGAGCTGGGCCTGCAGCACCGCGCCGTCGGCGCGCAACGCCTCGACCGCGACCTTGGCCTGCTGCCCCCGCACGACCAGCCAGGCACCCGCAGCCCCGAAGGTCACGACGGCCAGAAGAGCCACGGCCATCCACGGTCTGCCCATCGGCAACCATGACGGACCCCGCCCCTGATGCTCTTCGCTCACTCGCCTCCCCACGGCGTGAGTCTGACACAGAGTGAATGACCAGACACTCCTGGTCGATCCCTATGGGCCGAACGTCGTAGGGGTGATCAACAGGCTGTGAAGACAGAGCGTGACATCCAGGACATGAGACATCCGGAAGGCCCAGGAACACGGACGAAGCCGATTCCTCTCCGGAATCGCACGCCCCGCCCAGGCCCTCGCGGGCGTCCCCAGGAAACCCTGGATCCGCGACTACGACCAGTCACCACAAGCGGGGTCGGATCGAAACCGGCGAGACCGCCCGGGGTCCTCCGTGTTAACTCGGTGAACCGCTTCACGGCCCACTCTCCCGTAAGGCATTCCTGCGCCTTAATCTGCCGCCATGACGAACGAACCACTCGACCTGCTGGTGATCGGCGGTGGGGTCATGGGCCTCTTCACCGCGTACCAGGCGACACATCAGGCGAGTCAGCACGCAGGCCCCCGGGTCGCCGTGATCGAGACCGGCGAGATCGGCGACCCCCTGACGGCGTCGTTCGGCCGCACCCGCTCCTACCGGCGTGACTACCTCGACGCCGGGTACACCCGCTTCGCGGACGAGGCGATCCGGCTCTGGACCGAGTTCGAGACCGCCACGCAGACCCCGGTTCTGGTGCGCTGCGGCTGCATGAACATCGCCGCCACCGCGATCACCCCCGATCTGGACCGCACCTACGCCACGCTGAGCACGCAGGTGCTGAACCGGCTGGGCATCGGGGTCACGTCCTACGACACGGCCGGTGTCGCCGAGCACTACCCCTATCTCAAGGCCGACCTCGCCGACCTCGACCCGGCCGGCGGCCTCGTCGACCTGCGCACGGTCACCCGCACCCTGCGGCAGTCCCTCGAGCAGCGCGGCGTGGCCCTGCACGAGCACACTCGGACCACCGCGATCACCCAACTCGACGGGATCACCCGGGTCACCACGTCGTCCGGCATTTTCGAGACCCGCGCCCTGGTGATCACCGCCGGCCACGGCACCAACGGCGTCCTCGATCTGCTGCCCGGCAACCAGCTGCGCGTGCCGATCACGAAAGACCGCCCCAGCGAGGCGAAGTACTTCCACCCGACGCCGGAGACCCGGCACCTCTACACGTCCGACCGGATGCCGGTCATGGCCTACCTCGACACCGGCATCTACCTGCACCCGATCGTCGAGGGCGTGATCGACGCCGTGAAGATCGGCTTCTACAACCCGCCGGACATGCCCCGCGGCACCACGAGCATCAACAGCGTCGGCGACTTCGTCGAGCAGTGCATGCCCGGCCTGCTGGAGGCGGAGTCGGAACCCGTCACCGACGTCGACCAGTGCGACTACGACCTGGTCGCCGACGACGACTTCGTGCTCGGCGCGGTGCCCGGTCTCGGCAACGTGTTCGTCGGTGTCGGCTGGCGCGGCACCGGTTACAAGTACGCGCCCTGGGTCGGGCGGGTCCTGGCCGAGCTGTCGTGCCAGGAGGGAACCGTCTACGACATCGCGCGTTTCAGCCCTGCCCGTCTGATCTGATCACACCATAAGGAAGAGCCATGACCCGACCGAGTTCCCGCACCTTCACCGAGCGACTGGCCGACGGCGTGATGATCGGCGCCGAGGGGTACGTCTTCGAGCTCGAGCGGCGCGGCTACATCAAGGCCGGCCCGTTCGTGCCCGAGGTGATCCTCGACGAGCCCGAGGCGCTGCGGCAGCTGCACCGCGAGTTCCTGCGCGCGGGTGCGGACGTGATGGTGGCGCTGACCTACTACGCACACCGGCAGAAGCTGAAGGACGTCGGTCGCGACGGCCAGCTCGAGGAGCTCAACCGGGCGGCGGTGCGCATCGCCAACGAGGTCGCCGCCGAGGGCGGCGCGCTGGTCGCCGGGAACATCTGCAACACCTGGTCGTACGACCCGGCGAACCCGGTGGCCTCGGGTGCGGTGGTGCGCGAGCAGTACCGTGAGCAGCTGACCTGGGCGGTGGACGAGGGGATCGACTTCGTGATCGCCGAGACCAACGACTTCGTGGGCGAGGCGCTGATCGGACTGGAGGTGTGCCAGGAGCTGAACCTGCCCGCGGTGGTGACGTTCGCGAGCGTGCAGCCCGGGAAGACCTACGACGACCACGACTACATCGACGCCTGCAAGCGGCTGGCCGACGCGGGCGCCTCGGTGGTCGGTTTCAACTGCTCCCGGGGTCCGGAGACGATGCAGCCGATGCTCGAGAAACTGCGTGCGGCGGTGGACATCCCGATCGCGGCGCAGCCGGTGCCCTACCGCACGGACGCGGCGACGCCGGCGTTCGAGTCGCTGACGTCAGCGGGCGGGGGCCGGGCGTTCCCGATCGCGCTCGAGCCGTTCGCGCACACCCGGTTCGAGATGGCCGAGTGGGCGCGCCGGGCGGCCGATCTCGGAGTGCAGTACGTGGGCATCTGCTGCGGTGGCGCACCGCACCACGTGCGGGCGATGGCCGAGGCACTGGGCCGCACCACGCCCGCCAGCCGCTACTCCCCCGCCCTCGATCTGCACCCCGTGCTGGGTACGCCCGCCGACACGAGTGCGCAGGGCGTCATGGGTGACTGGAGTGCCGCTCCGGTGTGAAAGGCGACCACTGCCCATGGTGGACGTGTCGGCACCCGCAGGTGCCGACGCGTCCACCATGACGGGTGGTTCAGTAGCGGAAGTTGACGAGCAGCCGGTCGAGCTCGGCGCTCATGTCGGCCAGCTTCTCGGCACTGGCCGCGACCTCACCGATCGAGGCGCTGGCCGAACCGGCCGCCCCGGCGACCCCGGAGATCCGGCTGGCGATCTCGGTGGAACCGTCGGCCGCGACCGCGACCCCCGAGTTGATCTGCTGGGTCGTGGCGGTCTGTTCCTCCACGGCCGAGGCGATCGTGGTCTGGAACTCGTTGATCTGGGCGATCACGTTGGCGATCTCGCTGATCGCGTGACCGGCCTGGTCGGCATCGGTCTGGATGGCCTCGACCCGCTTGGAGATGTCCTCGGTCGCCCGGGCGGTCTCCTGCGCGAGCTGCTTCACCTCGTCCGCGACCACCGCGAACCCCTTACCCGCATCCCCCGCCCGAGCCGCCTCGATCGTCGCGTTCAACGCCAGCAGATTCGTCTGCTCCGCGATCGACGTGATCAGCTTGATCACATCACCGATCTCCCGCGACGACTCCCCCAGCTTGTTCATCGTGCCCGTCGTCGACTCCACGGCGCTCACCGCACCGGTCGCCACGCGCGCGGCTTCCTGCGCGTTGCGGGCGATCTCGGCGATGGAGACGGTCATCTCCTCACCGCCGGCCGCGACGGCCTGCACGTTGTTCGACACCTCGTCGGCGGTGCGGGACACCACCTGCGCCTGCTCGGAGGTCTCGTTCGCCGAGCGGCTGACGTCGGCCGAGACCGATCGCAGGCTGCCCGAGGTGGTGGACAGCTCCTTGGCGGTGGCGCCGATCCGGCCGAACACCTCGCCGATCTTGTCCATGGCCCGGTTCAGAGCCGTGGCCATGTCGGAGATCTCGTCCTTGCCGTCGGTCGCCAGACGCTTGCTCAGGTCACCGCCCGCGACCGTGTCGAGCGCCCCGACCATCGCCTGCACCCGGCCCACGATGCGGCGGCTGACGAGAATCATCGAGCCGCCGACCCCGACCACGGTGAGAACAGCCAGCCCGAGCACCAGCACGAGGAACTGGGTGAGGGCGGAGCTGACGTTCTGATCGGCGATGCCCGCCTCGGCGATCAGGGTCTGGGCCAGAGCCGCCGCTGCCGCGTTCTGCGTGTCGTTGAGCTGGTTGTACTCCGCGTTCGCGGCCTCGGCCTCGGCCGGGGTCGTGATGTCGGTGCCCTTCAGCAGGAACTCACCGGTGGCGGTGTAGGCGTCGGCCGCGGCCTTGATGTCCGCCTCGGCGCCGCTCGGCAGTTCGAAGCCCTGAAGGGTCTTGATGATGCCGCTGGTGACGCCGACCTCGTCGGTCAGCTGCTTGCCCACGGACTCGGCCAGACCCGGGACGTACTGCGCGGTGACGCTGTAGAGCGCCGTGCGCAGACCGCTGGCCTGGAGCTCACTGACCACTCCCATGGCCGTGTTCACGTTCTTCAGTTCGTCTTTGGCGGCGTCGGCGTGCTGCCACGAGTACAGGGCGCCGCCCGCCGTCAGTGCACTGGAGAGAACGACCGCTCCCGCCAGGACCGGAAACAGTCTCCGGATCGGTAAAGCCAACGACACCATGATGATCTTCCCATCCGCCCGCATCCCTGCGGACCCGCCCGACAGCCATCGCACACTCCTGCTACATGCACGACACATGTCGACCAGACGGCGAAGGTGTTTAACGGAGTGTCACTGGAATTAACCTGGCGGGCGGCGTCCATTGCATCGTTTACCGAGCTCAGGGCTCACATGGTGACGCAGATCACCCAGCACGCTCCGTGCCGGCGGCGGGCGGATCGGGCAGAAGGATCAGGTCGGCGTTCGGTTCCCAGCGGCCACGGGTGTCGTCGGTGTGGTGCGGCAGGCAGGCCAGAACGACATGGAACGGCACCGGCGGACGGTCCCACCACGTGCCCCGCTCGGCCTGACTGCCCCACTCGCGGGCGGCCAGGCGCAGCAACTCGACGAGTGCCTCGAAGTCGTCGGCGGACGCCTCGGCCAGCACCTGCTCGGGCTCCTTGACCATGATCACGTGACCGGCCTGGTGCGGCAGCCAGTCGAGGTCGGCCAGGCAGTCGCCGAACGCGTCCCAGTTCTCCTTGAAGAACCAGGGGAACTGCAGCGCCGCGGCGAACTCGTCGAACAGCCCCTGACGGGTGCGGCACTTGCGGCCCCGGACGACGCGCACCACGAGCCCGGCCTCCGACCAGCCTCGCTGGGCGAGCGCGTGCGAGCGCTCGTCGGCCGGCCGGAGCAGAGGACAGAAGGTGCGTTCCGCCCGTAGGAGGATTGGCGAGGGTCTCATCGCCGGTCATGGTCTCAACTTCGACACGCTGAGTGCGTGAGGACTCACGGATGGCGTACGAAAAGCGTGCGGGCTCACCCGTTCGGAGGCTGGGACCGGGGATGCGGATCGGCCCAGACCCAGGACGAGAGCGCGTCGGGCCGGCTTGGGGCGCACGTCTGCCCCCGCCGCCGGCCCACCGCGCGCAGGATCGATCCGGGCTCCTGCGCGCGCCTCCCCGCCCGATCGGTCAGGCGTTCGCGGCCTTCATACCCCGCAGTTCCTTCTTGAGCTCACGGATCTCGTCGCGCAGCCGGGCCGCCAGCTCGAACTGCAGCTCGGTGGCCGCGGTGTGCATCTGGTCGGTCAGCTGCTGGATCAGGTCGGCCAGATCGGTGGCCGGAACGTTCTCGACGCCCGCCGCCCGGGCCTTCGCGCCGGTGGCGCTGCTCATGCCCGGAACCGGGGCCTTGCCCCGGCTGCGCTGCCGGCCGCCCCCGCCGAGAAGCTCCTCGGTGTCTTCGTCCTCACGGGAGATGAGGTCGGTGATGTCACGGATCTTCTTGCGCAGCGGCATCGGGTCGATGCCGTGCTCGGTGTTGTAGGCCACCTGCTTCTCGCGACGCCGGTTCGTCTCCCCGATCGCGTACTCCATCGAGGGGGTGATCTTGTCGGCGTACATGTGCACCTCGCCGCTGACGTTACGGGCCGCACGCCCGATCGTCTGGATCAGCGAGGTGGACGATCGCAGGAAGCCCTCCTTGTCGGCGTCGAGAATGCTGACCAGCGAGACCTCGGGCAGGTCGAGGCCCTCACGCAGCAGGTTGATGCCGACCAGCACGTCGAACTCGCCCTTGCGCAGCTCGCGCAGCAGCTCGACCCGGCGCAGCGTGTCGACCTCGGAGTGCAGGTAACGCACCCGCACCCCCTGCTCGAGCAGGTAGTCGGTGAGGTCTTCGGACATCTTCTTGGTGAGCGTGGTGACCAGGACCCGCTCGTCTTTCTCGGCGCGGTCCCGGATCTCGCCGAGCAGGTCGTCGATCTGGCCCTTGGTCTGCTTCACCACGATCTTCGGGTCGATCAGGCCGGTCGGGCGGATGATCTGCTCGACGTAGCCGTCGGCCCGGCCCAGCTCGTACTTGCCCGGCGTGGCCGACAGGTACACGGTCTGGCCGATGCGGTCCTGGAACTCCTCCCACTTCAGCGGGCGGTTGTCCATCGCGCTGGGCAGGCGGAACCCGTGGTCGACGAGGGTGCGCTTGCGCGAGGCGTCGCCCTCGTACATCGCGCCGATCTGCGGGACGGTGCTGTGCGACTCGTCGAGCACCAGCAGAAAGTCGTCGGGGAAGTAGTCGAGCAGACAGTTCGGCGCGCTGCCGGAGGGCCGCTGATCCATGTGGAAGGAGTAGTTCTCGATGCCCGAGCAGGACCCGACCTGGCGCATCATCTCGATGTCGTAGGTGGTGCGCATGCGCAGCCGCTGGGCCTCGAGCAGCTTGCCCTGGCGCTCCAGCTCCTCCAGGCGCTCGGCCAGCTCGATCTCGATGTTCGTGATCGCGCGCTCCATGCGCTCGGGACCGGCGACGTAGTGCGAGGCCGGGAAGATGTACATCTCCTGCTCCTCGCGCACGATCTCACCGGTGAGCGGGTGCAGCGTGTAGATGCGGTCGACCTCGTCACCGAAGAACTCGATGCGGATCGCCAGCTCCTCGTAGACCGGGATGATCTCGACCGTGTCGCCCCGCACCCGGAACGTGCCACGGGTGAAGGCCAGGTCGTTGCGGGAGTACTGCATCTGCACGAACTGGCGCAGCATGACGTCGCGATCGATCTGCTGCCCGACCTTCACCGTCTGCATCTGGTCGATGTACTCCTGCGGGGTACCCAGGCCGTAGATGCACGACACGGTCGCGACCACGACCACGTCGCGCCGGGTCAGCAGCGAGTTGGTGGCCGAGTGCCGCAGCCGCTCGACCTCCTCGTTGATCGAGCTGTCTTTCTCGATGTAGGTATCGGTCTGCGGGACGTACGCCTCGGGCTGGTAGTAGTCGTAGTACGAGACGAAGTACTCGACCGCGTTGTTGGGCAGCAGCTCACGGAACTCGTTGGCCAGCTGCGCCGCGAGCGTCTTGTTCGGGGCCATCACCAGTGTGGGCCGCTGCACCTGCTCGATCAGCCAGGCCGTGGTGGCCGACTTACCCGTACCCGTGGCACCGAGCAGCACGACGTGCTCCTCGCCGCCCTTCACCCGCTTCGCGAGGTCGGCGATGGCCTTCGGCTGGTCGCCGTTGGGCTCGTACTCCGACACCACCGTGAAGGGTGCGACCGTGCGCTTGAGATCGGTGACTGGCCTCATGACGACTACGGTAAGCGCCACCACCGACAGTCTTGTTCCCGAGCCGCCCCGGGCCGGGGATCAACTCCTCCGCAGCGGCTCGATCCGGTTGCGCCAGCACGCGTCCACCTGCGCCAGCGTGCTCGCCAGCGACCCGGAGTTGTCGAGCACCACGTCGGCGAGCGCCTCCCGCTCGGCGTCACTGGCCTGGGCCCTGATGCGGGCCTTGGCGTCTTTTCGGGTCATGCCGCGGTCGTCGACCAGCCGCCGGATGCGCTCCTCCACCGGCGCGAAGACCACCATCACCAGGTCGTAAGAGCCTCGGTTCGGGTTCTCGGCCAGCAGCGGCACGTCGTGCACCAGCACGGCGTCGTCGGGCGCGGCGTGCACGATCTCTTCCATGCGGGCAGCGACCCGCGGGTGCACGATCGAGTTCAGCCGGGCCAGCTTCTTCTCGTCCGCGAAGACGATCTGGCCCAGGGCCGGCCGGTTGAGGCTCGCGTCCTCCCGCAGGATCTTCTTGCCGAAGGTCTCGACGATCTCGGCCAGGCCGCTGGTTCCCGGCTCGACCACCTCACGGGCGATCAGATCGGCGTCCATGATGATCGCCCCGAGGTCGGACAGTCGCCGGGAGACGGTCGACTTACCGGCGCCGATGCCTCCGGTGAGAGCGGTTCGCACCATGCGCCGAAGTCTAGGGCCGACGGCCCGTTCCCCCGGGCAGGCGTACGCCGTCGCGGCATGTGACTCTTCCGGCACCCGTGGACACGCTTCGACGGCCACCCGCCGGGCCCGCACCACCCGCCCGCGAACGGCCGGAAGGCCCGGCTCCCACCATGGGGAACCGGGCCTTCCGAACGAGAACCCGACGGATCAGTTGCCGCCGGTCAGCTTCTCCCGCAGAGCAGCCAGCGCCTCGTCGGTGGCGAGGGTGCCCTCGGCCGCCGCCGGCTCGCTGGAGTAGCTCGAGCTCGAGCTGGAGGACGACGACGAGCTGGACGAAGCCGCAGCCTCGTCGCCACCCGCGGCGATGGCCTCGGCCTCGGCGGCCTTGGCCTCCTCGATCTGCTTGCGGTGGGCCTCCCAGCGCTCGTGGGCGGCGGCGTACTGCTGCTCCCACTCCTCGCGCTGCTTCTCGAAGCCCTCGAGCCAGTCGTTGGTCTCGGGGTCGAAGCCCTCGGGGTACTTGTAGTTGCCGGCCTCGTCGTACTCGGCCGCCATACCGTAGAGGGCCGGGTCGAACGTCTCGGCGCCCGCACCGGAGCCGGCCTCGTTGGCCTGCTTCAGCGAGAGGGAGATCCGACGACGCTCCAGGTCGATGTCGATGACCTTGACGAAGATCGGGTCGTTGACCTGGACGACCTGCTCCGGGATCTCCACGTGGCGCTCGGCCAGCTCGGAGATGTGGACCAGGCCCTCGATGCCCTCGTCGACGCGGACGAACGCACCGAACGGCACCAGCTTGGTGACCTTACCCGGGACGACCTGACCGATCGCGTGGGTACGGGCGAACTGCTGCCACGGGTCTTCCTGGGTCGCCTTCAGCGACAGGGAGACGCGCTCACGGTCCATGTCGACGTCGAGAACCTCGACGGTGACTTCCTGGCCGACCTCGACAACCTCACCCGGGTGGTCGATGTGCTTCCAGGACAGCTCGGACACGTGCACCAGACCGTCGACCCCACCGAGGTCGACGAAGGCGCCGAAGTTGACGATGGAGGAGACCACACCGGAGCGGACCTGGCCCTTCTGCAGCGTCTGCAGGAAGGTCTGGCGCACCTCGGACTGGGTCTGCTCGAGCCACGCACGGCGGGACAGGACCACGTTGTTGCGGTTCTTGTCCAGCTCGATGATCTTGGCCTCGATCTGCTTGCCGACGTACGGCTGCAGGTCACGGACGCGGCGCATCTCAACCAGCGAGGCCGGGAGGAAGCCGCGGAGCCCGATGTCGAGGATCAGACCACCCTTGACGACCTCGATCACCGTACCGGTGACAATGCCGTCCTCTTCCTTGATCTTCTCGATGGTGCCCCACGCGCGCTCGTACTGCGCACGCTTCTTCGAGAGGATCAGGCGCCCCTCCTTGTCCTCCTTCTGGAGAACAAGAGCCTCGACCTCGTCGCCGACGGTGACGACCTCGTTGGGGTCGACGTCGTGCTTGATCGAGAGTTCACGCGAGGGAATGACACCCTCGGTCTTGTAGCCGATGTCGAGCAGCACCTCGTCGCGGTCGACCTTGACGATCGTCCCCGAGACGATGTCACCGTCGTTGAAGTACTTGATCGTCTCGTCGATGGCCGCGAGGAAATCGGCCTCGGTGCCGATGTCGTTGACCGCGATCTGCGGCGTGCTCGCCTTTTCGGCCGTACTGGTGCTCATAAAGTAGGGGCTCCGATGCGGACTGTTGAATAGATGGGACATGGACGGCGGCTCCGGACCCCCCGGGGTGCTGGACCGGTCAGTGGTGCTCGACCGGTCGCGGGCAGCAGGAAAGCCTAGATCCGCCTTCCATAGCCTATCCCTCGCGGGAAGGCAGGGCAAAGCCGGTCTGGCGACGACACGCCCGGATCCGGGACGCACGCTGACCTGACGCGGATCTGACCGGGCACGACGCCCGTCCGGGCCGAAACCGGGCGGGCCGGGGATTGCGGGCGGGCCGGGATCGCAGGCGGGCCGTGATCCCGGCCCCCACCGCGGTGGGCGTGAGCGCGGCCGGACGCCGGCACCACGGTGACGAGGCCTGCACTCACGAGCTCGGCACCGCACGAGGCCGCCCCGTACGCCCGTCTCACGCCGACGGCGAGCACGTGGGGTTGGATGCTCGGGTGACCCCTTCCGATCTGCGCTCAGCCGGCTACCGCGACGCCGGGGCCGAGGAGAGCGCCCGCGCCGGGCGCACCTGGTGGGACGAGAACGCCGCCGAGTACCAGCTCGAGCACGGCGCCGACCTGGCCGGGCGGCTGATCTGGGGCCCAGAGAAACTGGACGAGGCCGACGCCGGACTGCTCGGCCCCGTCGAGGGCCGGCACGTGCTCGAAGTGGGCGCGGGCAGTGCCGACAGCAGCACCTGGCTCCGGGGCCAGGGCGCCCGGGCGGTCGCGACCGACATCTCCGCCGGGATGCTGCGCGGCGCCGGCGGTGATGCCACCCAGAAGGCCGCCACGACCGCCACTCCCCGCCTCGTTTGCGACGCCCGCGTGCTCCCCTTCGCCGACGCGTCCTTCGACGTGGTCTTCACCGCCTACGGTGCGCTCCCCTTCGTCGCCGACCCCGAGCGGGTGCACGCCGAGGTCGCCCGGGTGCTGCGCCCGGGCGGGCGCTGGGTGTTCTCCGTGACCCACCCGCTGCGCTGGGCGTTCGCAGACGACGGCGGCGAGGGCGGCCTCACCGCGCGCCGCCCGTACTTCGACCGCACCCCGTACGTCGAGACCGACGAGCGGGGCACCGTCAGCTACTCCGAGCACCACCGCACGGTCGGCGACCGGGTGCGCGAACTCGCCGCCGCCGGATTCCGGCTCGTGGACCTGGTCGAGCCGGAGTGGCCGGCGGACCTGGAACGGACGTGGGGCTCGTGGAGCCCGCTGCGGGGCCGCCTGATCCCCGGGACCGCGATCTTCGTCAGCACCCTCGACCGGCGGCAACCACCCAACTCGTGACTCCGGGGGCGACCTGCGACCGAGCGCACAGCTGGCCCACGCCGGGCTCGTCACCGCCGCCCTCGACCAGCTGCACACCCGACAAGGTGAGCCTCACCGCCTGATCAGGGCATCAGAGCATCAGTGCGCGGCCTCGTGCCACGACCGGCCGACCCCGACCGACACGTCGAGCGGCACGTTGAGCGAGGCCGCCCCGGCCATGCCCTCACGCACCAGCGCCTCGACCTGCTCACGCTCGCCCGGGAAGACCTCGAGCACCAGTTCGTCGTGCACCTGCAGCAGCATGCGCGAACGCAGCCCCTGCTCACGCAGCCGCCGGTCGACCTCGAGCATGGCCACCTTGACGATGTCGGCGGCGGAGCCCTGGATCGGGGCGTTCAGGGCCATGCGCTCGGCCATCTCGCGCCGCTGCCGGTTGTCGCTGACCAGGTCGGGCAGGTAGCGGCGGCGGCCGAGGATGGTCTCGGTGTAGCCGGTGCGGCGGGCCTCGTCGACCACGCCGCGCAGGTAGTCGCGCACCCCGCCGAAACGGTCGAAGTAGTCTTCCATCAGGGTTTTCGCCTCGTCGACCGGGATGTTCAGCTGCCGCGACAGCCCGAACGCCGAAAGACCGTAGGCCAGGCCGTAACTCATGGCCTTGATCTTGGAGCGCATCGCGGCGGTGACGTCGGCCGGCTCGACCGCGAACACCCGGCTGCCGACGAAGCGGTGCAGGTCTTCACCGGAGCGGAAGGCCTCGATCAGCCCCTCGTCCTCCGAGAGGTGCGCCATGATGCGCATCTCGATCTGCGAGTAGTCGGCCGTGAGCAGGCACTCGAAATCGGGCCCGACCACGAAGGTCTCGCGGATACGGCGGCCCTCTTCGGTGCGCACCGGGATGTTCTGCAGGTTCGGGTCGGTGCTGGACAGCCGCCCGGTGGCCGCGATGGTCTGCAGGTACGTGGTGTGAACGCGGCCGTCGTCACTCACCGCCGCGAGCAGGCCCGCCACGGTCTGCCGCAGCTTGGTGGCGTCGCGGTGACGCAGCAGGTGGGCCAGGAACGGGTGCTCGGTCTTGACGAAGAGGTCGGCCAGGGCCTCGGCGTCGGTGGTGTACCCGGTCTTGGTGCGCTTGGTCTTGGGCATGTCGAGCTCGTCGAACAGCACCACCTGCAGCTGCTTCGGCGAGCCCAGGTTGATCTCCTTGCCGATCGCCTCGAACGCCTGCTTGCCGGCGTCGGCCACGGCCGCGGCGAAGTAGCTGTCGAGCTCGCCCAGGGCGTCCTGGTCGATCGCGATGCCGTGCTGCTCCATCACCCGCAGCACCCCCAGCAACGGCAGCTCGACGTCGGTGAGCAGCCCGGCCGCACCCCGCGAGGCCAGGTCGGACTGCAGCGCACCCCACAGGTCGATGACCGCCCGCGCCCGCACCATGGCCAGCTCGGCCTCGTCGGGACCGGCCGTCTCTTCCATGTCGAGCGTGAGCTGCTGGTTGACCGGCGCCTCCTCGGCCTTGAGCGCCCGGCCGAGATGCCGCACGGTGAGGTCGGCCAGGTCGTAGCTGCGCTGGTCGGGCAGGCAGAGGTAGGCGGCGAGCGCCGTGTCGCCGATGATGCCCTCGACCACCAGCCCGCGGTCGGACAGGGCGGTGAGCGGGCCCTTGGCGTCGTGCAGGACCTTGGGTTTCGAGGCGTCGGCGAGCCAGGCGGAGACGGCGGCGAGCGCCTCGGCGTCGGCCTCGACCAGGTTCACGAAAGCGGCCGGGCCGGGCTGGCCGGGCGAGGGCTCGGGTGCGGCGATCGCGATGCCGGTGGCGTCTCCGTGGCCCGCCTTCCAGGTGCCGAGGACCGTGATGCCCACGGCCACACCGGCGTTCGCGCCCAGCCAGGTGCCGACGGCGGTGCCGGTGAGTTTCTCGGCCGCCAGGTCGAACCCCTCCTCGGCCTCCGGCTCGGGTGAGGCCAGGGTGGCGAACAGCCGCTCGCGCAGCACCCGGAACTCCAGACCGTCGAAGACCTGGTGCACCTCTTCTCGGTCCCAGCCGGGCAGCCGCAGGTCGGCCGGGGCGAGCGGCAGGTCGACGTCGCGCACCAGGTGGTTGACCTGACGGTTGATGAGCACCTGGGGAAGGTGGTCGCGCAGGCTCTGGCCGGCCTTGCCCTTGATCGCGTCGGCACTGGCGACGATGCCGTCGAGGTCGCCGTACAGCCCGACCCACTTGGCGGCCGTCTTCGGGCCGACCCCGGGGATGCCGGGCAGGTTGTCGCTGGTCTCGCCGACCAGGGCGGCCAGGTCGGGGTAGCGCTCGGGGGCCAGGCCGTATTTCGCCTCGACCGCCTCGGGGGTCATGCGGGAGAGCTCGGAGACGCCGCGCGTGGGGTAGAGCACCGTGACGTTGTCGCGCACGAGCTGGAACGTGTCGCGGTCGCCGGAGCAGATGAGCACCTCGTAGCCGGCGTCACCGGCCTGGGTGGCGAGCGTGGCGATGATGTCGTCGGCCTCGAAACCGGGCTTCTCCAGCATCGGCACGCGCAGCGCGGCGAGCACCTCCTTGATCAACGAGACCTGCGGCCCGAACTCCTCGGGCGACTTCGAGCGGTTGCCCTTGTACTCGGCGTAGGTCTCGGTGCGGAAGGTCTGCCGGGAGACGTCGAACGCCACGGCGACGTGATCGGGCGCCTCGTCGCGCAGCACGTTGATCAGCATCGACGTGAACCCGTAGACGGCGTTGGTCACCTGGCCGGTGGCCGTGGAGAAGTTCTCCACGGGCAGCGCGTAGAAGGCGCGGTAGGCCAGGGAGTGCCCGTCGATCAGCAGAAGGCGCGGCCGCGTGGTCGTTGTCTCGCTCACGTCTGACACCCTATGGCCCATGTCCGACAGTCTTGGTTCACCGGAGTCCGACGGCGCGGCCGCGCAGCAGTTCTCGTCCGCCCTCACCGACCGGATGGGCATCGTGATCACCGGGATCGGTGCCGAGCGAACCACCGGCACGATGCCCGTCGAGGGCAACACCCAGCCGTTCGGCCTGCTGCACGGCGGGGCCTCGGCGGTGCTCGCCGAGACGCTCGGGTCGATCGCGGCGAACGAGCACGCGCAGACCATGGGCCTGGTCGCGGTGGGTCTGGAGATCAGCGCGACCCATCACCGGGGAGTGCGTTCCGGTCTGGTCTCCGGGGTCGCCGAGGCGGTGCACCGGGGCCGGAGTACCGCGACCTACCAGATCACGATCACCGACGAGCACGACAAGCGGGTGTGCACCTCACGCCTCACCTGTGTCTTCCTGCCCGATCCCTCAAAACCCAAGAGCTGAGATGAAGGACGACCCGGTCGCCTGAGTCTCCCGGGGCACCGAACCCGGCGGCCGGGATGACCCGTGATCTTCTCCCGGGGCACTTCAGGTGCCCCGGGAGCCGAACCCGACCGGCGCGTCCACCATCGGCACCTCAGGCACCGATCGACTCACTCTGACGCCGGGCCCGCGCCCGCAGCGACCGTCGCCGCGAGAGCAGGTGCTCGAGCGCACCGCGCTGCCCGTCGGCCCCGGACAGCCGGCGCCGCAGGGCCGAGGGGGTGACCGCCCGGCGCACCGTGACCGGCGCGAAACCCAGCCGCGCGAACCAGCGCTGGGTGTCTTTCGCCGCGGTCGGCACCCCGGCGATCACCTGCTCGACCCCGAGCCGCTCGGCGTGCCCGGCCACGTGCGCGAGCATCGCCCGGGCCACGCCGTGCCGCCGCTCGGACGGGGCCACCCAGAACTCGTCGACGCACAGCGCGGTCGAGCCGGTGAGCACGTTCAGTGGGCTCTCACGCATGACCAGGAACCCGACGGGCCGGTCGCCACTGCGCGCCAGCACCACCTCGAGCTCCCCTCCCCCGATCGCCTCGCCGAGACGGGAGGCAGCCGACACCGGCGGCGCGACCGCCCGCGCCGGCCGGGACAGCTCCTCGGTACTGCGCGACCACAGGGCCAGCACGTCGTCGACGTCAGCCACCCCCGCGCGCCTGATCTCCACCGGACCTCGGGACACCTGTGGCCTCCTGGCCGCCCGTCCGGGAGCACTCCCCCGGTTCGCCCACGACGCGTTCCCCCGCGCCGGGCCACCGCATCACCGGGGCCGAGCACATCATGGCGAACCCGGACGCTCCAGGCGGTTCGAATCCGGAAAAACCCGGCGAGGAGACCACAGGCGCCCCTCGGCTCACTTCACCGGCTGGGCCTGCAGGAACTTCTGCACCCCGTCGTGGTTGCGCATCACCGAGATGTCCTTGGCGTTGGTGTCGCCGGTGGCCGGATCGATGACGATCTCCTTGCCGGTCGCCGACTTCTCCGCCGGGATGGTGATGCCCGCACCCTCGAACACCGCGTCGCGCACGCCCTTGCGGGTGCCGTCGGACTGCTCGATCGCGGCCATGATCACCTGCACCGCGGCCACACCGTAGAGCGCGTAGCTGGTGCGCGGAGCCCGGCCGTACTTCGCCCGGTACTTGGTCAGCAGGTCACCGGCGACCCCCTGCTGGTCCATCAGCTGCTCGGTGGCCAGGCCCGCGAAGGTGGCGTACAGCCCCTCCGACTCCGGCTGCGCGTCGAGGGCCGGGTAACCGCTCCAGCCGTCGGGGGTCAGGAAGGTGGTCTCGTCGTTGTCACCGAGCACCGAGATCTTGTCTTTCAGGAGCTGACCGCCGTTGGCGTCGTAGATGCCGCCGACGTAGACGCAGTCCGGCCCCATCTGCTTGATCTTCTCAAAGAGCGCGGTGTAGTTCGTGGCCAGCGGGTCGTAGGCCTCGTTGCCGAGCACCTCGATGCCGATCTTCGAGGCCTGGGTCTGGAAGGCCTTGGACACACCCTGACCGTAGGTCTGGTTGTCGTTGAGGATGTAGCACCGGGTGACCTTCAGGGTCTCCTTGGCGAAGTCGGCCGCCGCGGTGCCCTGGAAGTCGTCGGTGGTGATGACCCGGGCGAAGTTCTTCTTGCCGCTGGGCGCGTAGAGCTCGGGCTCGCCCGGGTCCCAGGCCTTGGTCAGGCCGGGGTTGGTGGCGGCGTGGGAGACGTGCAGCATGGGGCCGTCGGGCGCCTGGTTCAGCACCGGGGTCTCGAGTTTCGTGCAGCCGGAGTTGAATTCGCCCAGGACCGCGACCTCCGACTTGTCGGCCACGTGCTTCTGCGCGTTGGCGCTGCAGGTGGCCGCGTCCCAGGAACCGGCCGTGGCTGTGGAGTTGTCGTACTTCTTCAGCTCGATCGAGAAGTCACCGGCCCGGTAACCGACCGACTCCAGGTAGATCTCGATGATGTCGTTGGTGTCTTTCTGGGCGTCGCCGGCGACACCCTGCAGCGGCAGGTCGGTGGCGATGACCAGTTTCTTGCCGCCGCCGGAACTGCTCGCGTCGTCACCGGATCCACCGCCGCAGGCGGCCAGGCCGAGTGCCGCCACCGCCACGACAGCCATGACACGAACCGGTGTTCTCATGTGCTACCTCTTCCCTGACCAGACCTCGGCCATACCCCGACCATTGCGCGACCGGCACTCCGAGCCCGGCCGCGACCTTCGAACCTAGGGCGTGCGGGCGCCGGGCACTGCGGCCCGGCGACCGGAAAATCAAGGTTGCAGAACGATTATGGACGCGCGGAACCAGCGCGCGGCCCGGTTTCCCTGGTCAGGTTTCCGGAAGGTGCCATGCGAGTGCATTGTTCGAGAGCCGCGAAATTCATTTCAGAGCCGCGATCGGCCCGGACGGGCAACCGTCCTGCCTCGAAGTCCGCCGCAAAACGGCTGAGGGCCGGACCCGTTCGACGGATCCGGCCCTCAGCGACGAGTCGTCAGCCGCCCAGGTAGGCCTTGACGATGCTGTCGTCCTTGAGCATGTCGCGGGCCACACCCTCCTGCTTGAGGTGACCCGACTCCAGCACGTAGGCGTAGTCACCGATCCGGAGCGCGGCGAGCGCGTTCTGCTCCACCACCAGCACCGTGGTGCCCTGGTCGCGGATCGTCCGGATGGTGTCGAAGATCAGGTCGACCAGCACCGGGGCCAGCCCCATCGAGGGCTCGTCCAGCAGAAGCAGTTTCGGGCTGCCCATCAGCGCCCGGCCGACGGCCAGCATCTGCTGCTCACCGCCGGACATGGTCCCGGCCTTCTGGCCGATCCGCTCCTTCAGCCGGGGGAACAGGTCCAGGACCCGCTCCTTGTCGGCCGCGATCCCCGCCCTGTCGTTGCGCAGGAAGGCCCCCAGCTCGAGGTTCTCCTCCACGCTCATCTTCGGGAAGATGCGCCGGCCCTCGGGCGACTGGCAGATGCCCTTGGCCACCACCTTGTGACCGGGGATGCCGACCAGCGACTCGCCCTGGAAGGTGATCTTGCCGGTGCGCGGGCGCAGCAGCCCCGAGACCGTGCGCAGGGTCGTGGACTTGCCGGCGCCGTTGGAGCCGATCAGGGTGACGATCTCCCCCGGCTTGACCGAGAGCGAGACCCCCTTGACCGCAGCGATGTTCCCGTAGAAGACGTGAATGTCCTCGACCGTCAGCAGGTCTTCACCGCTCTTGCGGACACCTGGCTGACTCGTGGTGACAGGAGTGCTCACAGGTCACCTCCGTAACCCTCTTCGGTACCGGTCTTTCCGAGGTAGGCCTCGATCACCCGGGGGTCGGACTGGATCTCGGCGGGCAGGCCCTCGGCGATCTTCGTGCCCTGGTCCAGCACGGTGACCCGCTCGCTGACCTTCATCACCACGCTCATGTCGTGCTCGATGAGCAGGATCGACACGTTGCGGTCCTCACGCACGCGCCGCACGAAGTCGACGAACTGGGCCGACTCCTGCGGGTTCATCCCGGCCGTGGGCTCGTCGAGCAGCAGCACCTTCGGCCGCAGGGCCAGCGCCCGGGCGACCTCCAGCCGGCGCTGGTCACCGTAGGAGAGGTTGCGGGCGTAGTCACCGGCGGTCTTGCCGATGCCCATGTAGTCCAGCAGTTCGCGGGCGAACTCGCGGGCCTCGCGCTCCTCCCGCCGCTGGCGGGGGGTGCGCAGGACCGTGCCGAAGATTCCCGACTTCAGGTGGCTGTGCATCGCCACCATCACGTTCTCCTCGGCCGTCATCAGGTTGAACAACCGGATGTTCTGGAACGTGCGGGCCAGGCCCGCGTGCGCGATCTTGTGCACCGGCTGCCCCGTCACCGTGCTGCCGTCCAGCATCACGTTGCCGGTGGTCGGCCGGTAGAGACCGGTGAGCACGTTGAAGAACGTGGTCTTGCCGGCCCCGTTCGGGCCGATCAGGCTGACCACGGACTTCTCCGGGACGGTGAACGACACGTCGTTCACCGCGGTCAGGCCACCGAACTTCACGGTGATGTGCTCGGCCTCCAGAGCCACCGGGGCGGCCGTGGCCGGTGTGGTGGGTTCGGGCGCGGTGGTGGTCACTTCTTGTCCCCTCCTTCGGCCGCCGTGTCTTCCGCGGTGCCTTCCATCTCGGCTCCGAGCGACTCGATCTCTCCCCGCTCGGGTTCCTGCAGCACCTGCCGGGTCCGGGCCTCGGGGATGAGGCCCTCTCTCCGGAAGAGCATGAACAGCACCAGGATCGCCCCGAAGACCAGGAAGTTGTGCGAGGCGAAGTTGACCTGGGCGCCGGTGACGTCGTTCCAGACGTTGCCGAGCTGCCCCAGGCCGGTGGAGTTGATCCAGGCCAGCAGCAGCGCGCCGACCGTGACCCCCCAGACGTTGCCCATGCCGCCGAGCACCACCATCGCCAGCAGGATGATCGAGACCGAGAAGTTGAAGCGGTCGGCCAGCACACCACCGATGTGCGTGGCGTAGAGCACGCCGCCGATACCGCCGAACGCCGCGCCGACCGCGTAGGCCGACAGCTTGATCCGCATCAGCGGCACGCCCATCATGCTCGCCGCCAGCTCGTCCTCGCGGATCGCCAGCCAGGCCCGGCCCAGCCGGCCTTCCCGGATGCGCAGCGAGACGAACATGGCCAGGGCCAGCATCAGGGCGAAGACGATGAACTTGAGGTTCAGGTCGAAGGTGCCGATCGTCGCCGGCACCCCGGGGATGAGCTGGAACGGGCCGGTCGGGATCTGGTCGATACCGGTGATGCCCTTGGTGCCGTTGGTGATGTTCCAGGTGCCGTTGGGGCCGACCCGCTCACCGTTGCGGAAGACCTCCGGCAGGATCTCGCCGAAACCCAGGGTGACCAGGGCCAGGTAGTCGCTCTTGAGGCGCAGCGTCGGCGCACCGATGATCACGCCGGCCAGGGCGCAGACCAGGGCCGCGATGATCAGCACCAGCCAGAAGTTGACGTGGATGCCGCGTTCCTGGCCGGGCAGCGGGTGCCCGAGGATGTTGATCTTCAGGTTCGCCCAGGCCGGGTTGACCTGGTTGGCGAAGGGGGCCATCAGCCAGCCGGCGACGTATCCGCCGATGCCCCAGAAGGCGACGTAGCCGAGGTCGAGCAGGCCGGAGTAGCCCACCACGATGTTCAGGCCGAGCGCGAAGACCGCCCAGATGACGGCCTCGTTGACCGCCGTCATGGGCAGCCACTCACCGAAGCCGGTCTGGAAGTCGCTGTTCGTCTCGGGGAGGATCCACTGGTTGAACACGAAGACCAGGACGCCGAGCGCCAGGAAGCCGAGGGGCCAGCCGAACCGGGCGGCCGGGTTGGTGCTGGGAGCCGGTGGTTTCACCACGGGCCGGGTGGAGGTGGTCGACACCGGCTACACCTTCTCTGTCGTGGCCGTGCCGAGGATGCCCTCGGGCTTGAACACCATCAGCAGGATCAGCACGGTGAAGACCACGGTCATCGACCACTGCTGTCCCAGCAGGAAGCCGTCGTTGAGGCTCTGCAGGATGCCGATCAGGAAGCCGCCGAGCACCGCGCCCTGCAGGTTGCCGATTCCGCCGAGAACCGCTGCGGTGAAGGCGATCAGGCCCAGGCGGAAGCCCAGGTTGTAGTTCGTGGTGCCGACCGACTGCAGGTACAGCAGGCCTGCCGCACCGGCCAGGCCACCACCGAGGGCGAACACGAAGGCGATCGTCCGGTCGACGTCGATCCCCATCAGCCGGGCCGCGTCCTGGTCCTGGGCGACGGCGCGCATCGCCTTGCCGGCCCGGGTGCGCTGCACCAGGTACACCATGATCAGCAGCAGGGGCACGGTCACGGCCAGCACGACCACGGTGGTGTAGGGCACGCGGACCGAGCCGATGCTGAAGCTGTCGTTGCCGAACATCGTGGACCACTGCTTGGGGGCGGACCCGGTCATGAAGTTGCGCTGGCCGACCCACTGGTACATGAAGCTCAGGCCGACCGCCGTGATCAGCGGGGCCAGCTTGGGTGCCCGCCGGAGCCTGCGGTAGGCCACTCGCTCGGCGGCGACGTTCACCGTGGCGGCCACCACGATGGCGATCAGCAACGCCAGGGCCACGGCCCCCACCGCCCCGATCGTGAAGCTGTCCGCCGAGAACCAGCTCGCGGCGACGATGCCCGACAGGACCGTGGCCAGCATGAACAGGTCGCCGTGGGAGAAGTTGATCAGCTCGATGATGCCGTAGACCATCGTGTAGCCCAGAGCGATCAGCGCATAGAGCGCGCCGTTGCCGACGCCCGCCACGAGCAACGAGGCGAACTGCTGGGGATGAGCGACGAGTTCGTAGACGAGCCAGATGCCCACTGCTGCCAGCAGCAGGAGTCCTAGGGAGTTCGCGGCGACTTCCTGAGGCCGCCGTCGAGGCTTCACCTCGGACGCGGCAATCGCGGGTGTGGTCATGAAACGCTCTTTTCGGGCGGCTGCGGGGAGAACCGGGTACTGACAAGGGACCGGGTGGGACCTTCCGTTCGTGGAAGGACCCACCCGGCGCGGTACTACTCAGATCACTCGACGGCCTGGGCCTGCACGAAGGTCTGCTTGCCGTCCTTGCCGATCAGGACGGACACGTCCTTGGCGGTGGTGTCGCCGGTGGCCGGGTCGATCACGATCTCCTTACCGGTGGCCGACTCCTCGGCCGGGACCTTGATGCCCTCACCCTCGAAGACCGCGTCCCGCACGCCCTTCTTGGTGCCGTCCGACTTCTCGATCGCCTCGACGATCACCTGGACGGCGGCCGCACCGTAGAGCGCGTAGTTGGTGCGCGGGGCGGAACCGTACTTCTCCTGGTAGGCCTTCAGGAGCGCGGCGGCGGCGCCACCCTGCTCCTCCAGCTGCGCGGTGGCCAGACCGGTGAAGGTGGCGTAGAGCCCCTCGGACTCCTTCTGCGCGTCCAGGGCCGGGTAACCGGTCCAGCCGTCGGGGGCCATCATCTTGACGGTCTCGTTGTCGCCGAGGACCGAGACCTTGTCCTTCAGCAGCTGGCCGCCGTTGACGTCGTAGATGCCACCGACGTAGAGGCAGTCCGGGTTGGTGGCCTTGATCTTCTCGAAGAGGGCGGTGTAGTTCGTGGCCTTCTCGTCGTAGGGCTCATTGGCCACGACCTCGATCCCGACCTCCTTGGCCCGGGCCTCGAACGCCTTCGCGATGCCCTGACCGTAGGTCTGGTTGTCGTTCAGGATGTAGCACTTCTTGACCTTGAGCGTCTCGGAGGCGAAGTCGGCCGCCGCGGTGCCCTGCACGTCGTCGGTGGTGGTGACGCGGGCGAAGCTCTTCTTGCCGCTCGGCGCGTAGAGCTCCGGCTCACCCGGGTCGGCGGCCTTGGTCAGGCCCGTGTTCGTGGAGGCGTGCGAGACCTCCAGCATCGGGCCCTTGGGGTCCTGGTTCAGAACCGGGGCCAGGAGCTTGGAGCAGCCGGAGTTGTAGGCACCCATGACCGCGACCTCGTTCGCCGCGGCGACGTGCTTCTGGGCGTTGGCGGTGCAGGTGGCCGCGTCCCACTGGCCGGCCGTGGCGGTGGAGTTGTCATACTCCTTGAGCTCGATGTTGTAGTCGCCCGCCTTGTTGCCGATCGACTCCAGGTACACCTTGATCATGTTGTTGGTGTCGGTCGAGGCGTCCGCCGAGGAACCCTGCAACGGCAGCTCGCTGGCGATCACCAGGGTCTTGCCACCGCCGTCGGAGCCACTGCTGTCGCTGTCCGAGCCGCCGCCACACGCCGCGATGCCGAGCGCGGCAACCGCGACGATGGCAAATACGCGAACCGGTTTCCCCATGTCCTACCTCTTCCCCACGGCCGGAGCCGATCGCTCTGACGCTGATGGGTGGGGAAATTACCACTGCGATGTGACACGGGAAGTGCACTTGTTCTTGCGAAAGGTCAAGGCTCGGCAACGATTCCCGGGAAAACGCCACTTACGTCGGATGTCTTTTGGTCAGAACGGGTTTCGCTTGGATCCATTGTTTCGCCCATGTGTCCGGCTTGAGCTTTTGTTTGAGCTTTCCGAAACAAAGGTTTTTTACACGGATTGAAAGCCCGTACGGGCACCAGTCCAGCACAGAGCCTATTCGTAGGACGAATTCTTCTGCCCCAACGGGCGGGCAAAACAGAACGTCCCCGGGATCCGAGGATCCCGGGGACGGAGTCTGCGCCGAACGGTCGTTCGACGCGGCTGGAACCGTTTGTAACTGCGCCGGGCGGTCGTCGCCCGGGCGTGTCCCGGCGGCCGGCCGGTGGTTCACCCGGGGCCGCCCTGGGAGTTCGGCCGGACCGCCGACCACACGTTCGGCCGAGCCAGGGGCCCGGGGCCGGGGAGCAACCGGCTGGTTCAGCCGTCGGTGCCGGACGCGATGACCGCGGAGGCCACGTCCTTCATGGTGAGCCGCTTGTCCATCGAGGTCTTCTGGATCCAGCGGAACGCCTCGGGCTCGCTCAGGCCGTACTTGGTCTGCAGCAGGCCCTTGGCCCGGTCGACGAGCTTGCGGGTGTCGAAGCGCTCGGCCAGGTCGGCGACCTCGGCCTCGAGGGCGGCCAGCTCGGAGTGCCGGCTCGCGGCAATCTCCAGGGCGGGCACCAGGTCGGCGGCCGTGAAGGGCTTGACCACGTAGGCCATGGCGCCCGCGTCACGGGCCCGCTCGACCAGCTCGCGCTGGGAGAAGGCGGTCAGCAGCACGACCGGCGCGATGCGGGCGCCGACGATGCGCTCGGCCGCGGAGATGCCGTCGAGAACGGGCATCTTGATGTCCATCACGACGATGTCGGGCTTGTGCTCGGTCGCGAGCTGCACGGCCTCTTCACCGTTGCCGGCCTCGGCGACGACGTTGAAACCGTTCTCGCGGAGCATCTCGACGATGTCGAGCCGGATGAGCGCCTCGTCCTCGGCGACGAGAACCGTGCGCTCCTTGGAGGCGGCCGGCGCGGGGACGTCGGACGGGCTGGGTTCGGGCACGAGGAGGCCGGACCCGTCCGGGGTGGATGCAGTGGATGAGTCGCCAGCAGTCATACCGCTCAGGGTAGCTATCCGGAGGCACTCACGAGCAAGCAGGTCGGCAGCTGTCGGGCATGGTCAGCGTCACGTCGGCGGCCCGTCCCGTCCCCGGTCAGCGGTGGGAGAGCGGGGAACCAGCTGCGTCGCCGGGCCCGGCATCCATTAGGCTCACCCCTGCGGCTCAACGAGGGGGCTTTCGTCCCCGCGCTCAGCCACGCGCCGGGTTGGTGGAACGGCAGACACAGAGCACTCAAAATGCTCCGTCCGAAAGGGCGTGCGGGTTCGAGTCCCGCACCCGGCACCACACCGCGAAGGGCCCGCTCCCCGTCACCGGGAAGCGGGCCCTTACGCGTGGTTCAGCCCTTCGCCGGGCGGCGGTAGGCCGGGGCCACACCGTTCACGGCGTCACCGATGCGGTGCACGCGCATGGCGTTGAGCGAGCCCGGGATGCCCGGAGGGGCACCCGCCACGATGACGACCAGGTCGCCCTCGTTGCACTTGCCGGACTTCATCAGCTCCTGGTCGACCTGCATCACCATCTCGTCGGTGTGCTCGACCACGTCGGTCAGGTAGGTCTCCACACCCCAGACCAGCGTGAGCTGGGCGCGCACGTCGGCGTCGGGGGTGAAGGCCAGCAGCGGGATCGCCGAGCGCAGACGCGCCATGCGGCGGGCGCTGTCACCGGACTGGGTGAACGTGACCAGGTACTTCACGCCCAGCAGGCGGCCGGCGGTGGCGGCGGCCAGGGTCACGGCGCCACCGGTGGTGGACGGCTGCGTGCCCAGCGGCGGGATCCGCTCCAGACCGTGGTCTTCGGTGCTGGTGATGATGCGGCCCATCGTCTGCACGGCCTCGAGCGCGTAGTTGCCCACGCTGGTCTCGCCGGACAGCATGACCGCGTCGGCACCGTCGAGGACGGCGTTGGCGCAGTCGGACACCTCGGCCCGGGTCGGGCGCGGCATGTCGATCATCGACTCGAGCACCTGGGTGGCCACGATGACCGGCTTGGCCAGGCGGCGGGCCAGGGACACGGCCTGCTTCTGCACGATCGGCACGTCTTCGAGCGGCAGCTCGACGCCGAGGTCACCACGGGCGACCATGATCGCGTCGGCGGCCCGGACGATCTCGTCGAGGTTGTCGATGGCCTGCGGCTTCTCGATCTTGGCGATGACGGGGAGCTTGACGCCCTCGTCGGCCATGATCCGGCGGACGTCCTCGATGTCCGAGGCCCGCTGCACGAACGACAGGGCGATCATGTCGGCGCGGAGCTTGAGGGCCCAGCGCAGGTCGGCCTTGTCCTTCTCGGACAGGGCCGGGACGCTGACCAGCGTCCCGGGCAGGTTGATGCCCTTGTTGTTCGAGGCCTTACCGCCGACCTCGACGGTCAGGACGACGTCGTTGCCCTTGACCTCCTTGACGCGGAGCGTGAGCTTGCCGTCGTCGATGAGGACGACGTCACCGGGGTTCACGTCCCCGGGGAGGCCCTTGTAGGTGGTGGAGCACCGGTTCACGTCACCCTGGATGTCATCCGTGGTGATGGTGAACTCGGCCCCGTTGACCAGTTCGACCGGACCGTCGGCGAACCGGCCGAGGCGGATCTTCGGTCCCTGGAGATCGACCATGACTCCGACCGCTCGGCCCGAGGCCTTCGCGGCAGCCCTGATCTCTGAGTACATCTTCTCGTGGTCCGCATACGAGCCGTGGCTGAGGTTCAGCCGGGCGATGTCCATCCCGGCGTCGACGAACTCAGGCAAGCGGCCAAGCGTAGACGGGCCCATGGTGCAAACCATTTTGGCGCGGCGCATGTCACAGAGCTTAGCCGGGCGCACGGCACTGCATTCAGGCACCGGTCGGCCTCTTGCCGATGTCGCAAAGACCTTCATCCCCTGGTCATCCGGCCGTGGTCAGGGCGAGCCGGTTCACGGGCGGTCAATGGTGGACGATCTGCGCACCCCGGGCGGCGTGGTCGCCGTGCGGTGGGTGGCCAGGGCCGGTGCGGTGGGCCGCCGCTCGCACATCGCGAAAGGTTGACCGGTTGACCAATCTCACACGAGATTTTCACCCTCCCACCACCCCGGGCGGGCCGACGGCGCCCGGCGACCACAACGTCCACCATCGACCGCTCGGAAAGGCCCGCAAACGCGCGAACCCCGGCCCCCACGAAGGGGGCCGGGGAACAGGCACACCGGATCAGACGGTGAGAGGCCTCGCGGTCGGCGGGATCGCCGTCGGGAGGGTGGTGGACCCGGACAGCCAGGTGTCGACCGACGCGGCGCACGAACGCCCCTCGGCGATCGCCCAGACGATCAGCGACTGCCCCCGGCCCGCGTCTCCGGCGACGAACACGCCCGGAACGCTGGTCATGTACGAGTTGTCGCGCGCGACGTTGCCCCGCGGGTCGAGATCGACGCCGAGCTGCTCGACCAGCCCCGGCTTCTCCGGGCCGGTGAAACCCATCGCCAGCAGCACCAGCTGCGCCGGGATCTCCCGCTCGGACCCCTCGACCGGCGTGAACCGGCCGTCCTTGAACTCCACCTCGACCAGGCGCAGCGCCCGCACGTGGCCGTTCTCGTCGCTGAGGAACTCCTGCGTGCTGATCGCGTAGACCCGCTCGCCACCCTCCTCGTGCGCCGAGGCGACCTTGTAGATCATCGGGTAGGTCGGCCAGGGCTGACCGGCCGGACGCTCGTCGGACGGACGCGGCATGATCTCCAGCGACGTCACCGAACGCGCACCCTGACGCAGCGCCGTACCCAGGCAGTCGGCGCCCGTGTCACCGCCACCGATGACCACGACGTCGAGACCGTCGGCGTGGATCTGACCCTCGACGTGCTCGCCGAGCGCCACCCGGTTGGCCTGGGGCAGGTACTCCATGGCCTGGTGGATCCCGCCGAGTTCCCGCCCGGGCGTGGGCAGGTCGCGCGGCGTGGTGGAACCGACGGCCAGCACCACCGCGTCGTAACGGTCACGCAGCTGCTGCCCGGTGATCTGGGTGCCCACGTTCACGCCGGCGCGGAAGCGGGTGCCCTCGGCCTCCATCTGCGCCAGACGGCGGTCGATGGTGGCCTTCTCCATCTTGAACTCGGGGATGCCGTAACGCAGCAGCCCACCGATCTTGTCGGCCCGCTCGTACACCGCGACCGTGTGCCCGGCCCGGGTCAGCTGCTGGGCCGCGGCCAGACCCGAGGGCCCGGAACCGATCACGGCGACCGTCTTGCCGGTCAGGCGCTCGGGCGGCAGCGGCTGCACCCACCCGTTCTCGAACGCCTTGTCGATCGTGGTGACCTCGACCTGCTTGATCGTGACGGCGGGCTGGTTGATGCCCAGCACGCAGGCCGACTCGCACGGCGCCGGGCACAGCTTGCCGGTGAACTCCGGGAAGTTGTTCGTGGCGTGCAGCCGCTCGATCGCCTCGTGCCAGTCGTCGCGCCAGACCAGGTCGTTCCACTCCGGGATCAGGTTCCCGAGCGGACAGCCGTTGTGACAGAACGGGATACCGCAGTCCATGCAGCGACCGGCCTGACGCTGCAACTGCCCCCGGTCGGTGGCCTCGTAGACCTCTTTCCAGTCCATCAGGCGCAGCGGCACCGGACGGCGGGTGGGCAGTTCACGCTCGCGGTTGTTGAGGAAACCCCTCGGGTCAGCCACGGGATGCCTCCATGATTCGCGACCAGACCTCGTCGGAGTCGAGGTCGAGGCCTTCAGCCTGTGCTTGGGAACGGACCGACATGACCGCGGCGTAGGCGCGCGGCAGGACCCGGGTGAAGCGCGGGAGCGCCGCGTCCCAGTCCTGCAGCAGACGCCAGGCGACGGCCGACTCGGTCTCGTCACGGTGCTTCTGCACCAGCGCGCGCAGTCTCTCGGCGTCCTCGCCCTGGACCGGCAGCAGGTCGACCAGCTCGGTGTTGACCCGGTTGTGGCGCAGGTCGAGCACGAACGCCTCACCGCCGGACATGCCGGCCGCGAAGTTGCGCCCGACCCGGCCGAGCACGACCACCACACCACCGGTCATGTACTCGCAGCCGTGGTCGCCCACGCCCTCGGACACGACCGTGGCACCGGAGTTACGCACGCAGAAGCGCTCGCCGACCTGGCCCCGCAGGAACATCTCGCCGCTGGTGGCGCCGAAGCCGATGACGTTGCCGGCCACGATGTTCTGCTCGGCCGAGTAGCTGGCCGAGGTGTCGGGACGGACCACGATGCGGCCACCGGACAGGCCCTTGCCGACGTAGTCGTTGCCGTCGCCGAGCAGGCGCAGCGTGACGCCGCGGGGCAGGAACGCGCCGAACGACTGCCCGCCGGAACCGGTGAGCGTGATGTCGATCGTGTCGTCGGCCAGACCGTGCTCGCCGAAGCGCTTGGTCACCTCGTGGCCGAGCATGGTGCCGACCGTGCGGTTGACGTTGCGCACCGGCACCTCGAACTTCACCGGCTCGGAACGCTCCAGGGCGTCACCGGCCAGCGAGATCAGGGTGTGGTCGAGCGCCTTCTCGAGCCCGTGGTCCTGCACCGTGGTGCGGCGGCGGGACGGGCCGTAGGGAGCCTGCGGCGACGCCAGCAGCGGGCTGATGTCGAGACCCGAGGCCTTCCAGTGGTCGACGGCCTTGGCGGTGTCGAGGACCTCGACCTCACCGATCGCCTCGTCGAGCGAGCGGAAGCCCAGGGAGGCCAGCAGCTCGCGCACCTCCTCGGCGATGTACTCGAAGAAGGTCTCGACGAACTCCGGCTTGCCGCTGAAACGCTCACGCAGCTCGGGGTTCTGGGTGGCGATGCCGACCGGGCAGGTGTCGAGGTGGCACACCCGCATGAGGATGCAGCCCGACACCACGAGCGGCGCGGTGGCGAAGCCGTACTCCTCGGCGCCGAGCAGCGCCGCGATGACCACGTCGCGCCCGGTCTTCATCTGGCCGTCGGCCTGCACCACGATGCGGTCGCGCAGCCCGTTGAGCACCAGCGTCTGCTGGGTCTCGGCGAGGCCGAGCTCCCAGGGCGCGCCGGCGTGCTTGAGGCTGGTGAGCGGCGCGGCGCCGGTGCCGCCGTCGTGGCCCGAGATGAGCACGACGTCGGCGTGGGCCTTGCTGACACCCGCCGCGACCGTGCCGACCCCGACCTCGGCCACCAGCTTCACGTGCACGCGGGCGGAGGGGTTGGAGTTCTTCAGGTCGTGGATCAGCTGGGCGAGGTCTTCGATCGAGTAGATGTCGTGGTGCGGCGGCGGGGAGATCAGGCCGACGCCCGGCGTGGAGTGCCGGGTGCGGGCCACCCACGGATACACCTTCTCGCCCGGGAGCTGGCCGCCCTCACCGGGTTTCGCACCCTGGGCCATCTTGATCTGGATGTCATCGGCGTGCGTCAGGTACATGCTGGTGACGCCGAACCGGCCGGAGGCGACCTGCTTGATCGAGCTGCGCCGGGTCGGGTCGAGCAGACGCTCGACGTCCTCGCCGCCCTCACCGGTGTTCGACTTGCCGCCGATCCGGTTCATCGCGACGGCCAGCGTCTGGTGCGCCTCCATCGAGATCGAGCCGTACGACATGGCACCGGTGGAGAACCGCTTGATGATCTCCGAGGCGGGCTCCACCTCGTCGAGCGGGACACTCTTCCGGTCGGACTTGAACGAGAACAGCCCGCGCAGCGTCATCAGGCGCTCGGCCTGCTGGTCGATGCGGGAGGTGTAGTCCTTGAAGATGTCGAAACGCCGGTTGCGGGTGGCGTGCTGGAGGCGGAAGACCGTGTCCGGGTTGAACAGGTGCTCCTCGCCGTCACGCCGCCACTGGTACTCGCCACCGGTGGGAAGCCGCTTGTGCAGCGGGCTCTGGCCGTCGGCCGGGTAGGCCATCGCGTGCCGGGCCGCGTTCTCGGAGGCCACCACGTCGAGCCCGATACCGCCGAGCTGCGAGGTGACACCGGTGAAGTACGCGTCGACGAGCTCCTGCGACAGGCCGATCGCCTCGAAAACCTGCGCGCCGCGGTAGGAGGCGACCGTGGAGATGCCCATCTTGGACATCACCTTCAGCACGCCCTTGCCCAGGCCCTTGATCACGTTCTGGACGGCCTTCTCCGGCGTGACGCCGGTGATGATGCCGTTGCGCACCAGGTCTTCGGCGCTCTCCATGGCCAGGTACGGGTTGACCAGCGCGGCGCCGAAACCGATGAGCAGCGCGACGTGGTGCACCTCCCGCACGTCACCGGCCTCGACCACGAGACCGACCTGGGTACGGGTCTTCTCGCGGATCATGTGGTGGTGCACGGCGCTGGTCAGCAGCAGCGACGGGATCGGGGCGAGGTCGGCCGTGGAGTCACGGTCGGACAGCACGATGAACCGCGCGCCGGCCGCGACCATGGCCGAGGCCTCGGCACAGATCTCGGTGAGCCGCTCGGCCAGGGCCTCGCCGCCGCCGTCGACCCGGTACAGGCCGCTGATGCGCCCCGTGGCGTAGCCGGGCAGGTCACCGTCGTCGTTGACGTGCACGATCTTGGCCAGCGCGTCGTTGTCGATCACCGGCGAGGGCAGCACCAGCTTGCGGCAGTGCGCCGGGCTGGCCGAGAGCAGGTTGCGCTCCGGGCCGATCGTGGTGACCATCGCGGTGACCAGCTCTTCGCGGATCGCGTCGAGCGGCGGGTTGGTGACCTGGGCGAAAAGCTGGGTGAAGTAGTCGAACAGCAGCCGCGGGCGCTTGGACAGCACGGCGACCGGGGTGTCGGTGCCCATCGAGCCCAGCGGCTCGGCACCGCTGCCGGCCAGCGGCTTGATGATGAGCTTCAGTTCTTCTTCGGTGAAGCCGAAGGTCTGCTGACGACGGGTGACCGACTTGTGCGTGTGCACGATGTGCTCACGCTCGGGCAGGTCCTGCAGGTGGATCCGGCCCGCGTGCAGCCACTCGTCGTAGGGGTGCTGACCGGCGAGGGCGGTCTTGATCTCCTCGTCGTCGACGATACGGCCGTGCTCGGTGTCGACCAGGAACATCTTGCCCGGCTGGACGCGGCCCTTGCGGACGACGGTGGCGGGGTCGAGCTCGAGCACGCCGGCCTCGGAGGCCAGCACGACCAGACCGTCGTCGGTGACCCAGTAACGCCCGGGGCGCAGGCCGTTACGGTCGAGGACGGCGCCGATCAGGGTGCCGTCGGTGAAGCAGACGTTGGCCGGGCCGTCCCACGGCTCCATGAACATGGAGTGGAACTCGTAGAAGGCGCGACGGGCCGGGTCCATCTCGGCGTGGTTCTCCCACGCCTCGGGGATCATCATCAGCACCGCGTGCGGCAGCGAACGGCCACCCAGGTGGATCAGCTCGAGCACCTCGTCGAACGAGGCGGTGTCACTGCCCTCGGGGTCGCAGATCGGGAAGAGCTGCTCGAGGTCGCCCGGGATGACGTCGCTGACCAGGGTGCTCTCGCGGGCGCGCATCCAGTTGCGGTTGCCCTTGACGGTGTTGATCTCACCGTTGTGGGCCATCATCCGGAACGGGTGCGCCAGCGGCCACGACGGGAACGTGTTCGTGGAGAAGCGGGAGTGCACGATGCCCAGCTCGGACGCGTAGCGCCGGTCGGACAGGTCGGGGAAGAAGGGCTCGAGCTGGCCGGTGGTCAGCATGCCCTTGTAGACGATCGTGCGGCACGACAGCGACGGGAAGTACACGCCCGCCTGGATCTCGGCGCGCTTGCGCAGCCGGAAGGCGCGGCGCTCGAGGGCCATGCCGACCACGCGGCCCGGGGTGGAGGCCACGAAGATCTGCCGGAACACCGGCTGGCAGGCCGCGGCGGTGGCGCCGACCAGACCCGGGGTGACCGGGACGTCGCGCCAGGCCAGGACGGCCAGCCCCTCCTCGGCCGCGATCCGCTCGATCTGCTGCTCGGCCTGCGCCCGCTCGGAGTCGTCCTGCGGGAGGAAGGCCGTGCCGACCGCGTAGCTGCCCGGCGGCGGGAGCTGGACCCCGGCCTGCTCGTTCAGGACCTCACGGAAGAACGCGTCGGGAACCTGGGTGATGATGCCGGCGCCGTCGCCGGTGTCGACCTCGGCGCCGACGGCACCCCGGTGGTCCAGGTTACGCAGGGCCGTCAGGGCCAGTTCGACGATGTCGTGCCCGGGCTCGCCGCGCATCGTGGCCACGAAAGCCACACCGCACGCGTCGTGCTCGTGCTGTCCGTCGTACAGACCCGTGGGTTCGGGCCTGGCGGAGAACCGCCGATAGGGGGAGACCATGATCTGCACCTCGTGGTCGCTGGGGCTCAAAGCGGGGTAACGACCCGGTGCCATGTCGATGATCACCACTCTGAAGGCCTAGCGAGGCGCACAGATGATCCGCGCAGGGGGACGCCTATGGCCCTCGGGTTGTCGACACTGTAACGGGTCGGTACGACATTTCGAAACCTTTGTGAAACCTACGACTTCGCCGGATTTCCTGGCCCATCATGCCGCATTCACCTGGGGTGATGTCGTGCTGGGAGGAGCTGTGACGATCGACCTCGTTTCACGGCTGTTTCGCCGTAAGACATTCGGTGCGGACGCGTTCCCCCGCGAAAAGAATCCGGTCTAGTCGCCCGATTCCCGTGCCGCGGTCCTGGCCTCCTCGCCGGCGCCCTTGCCGGCCGGATCCGCCCCGTCCTTGTCCTTCTCGGCGTCCGCACCCGGCTTCTCGACCGAGTCGGGCTCGGTCGCAGCCCCGTCCACGGGCCCGCCCTCGGGAAGCGGGGTCCGGTACAGGGTGGTCTCCCGGCCGGGCCGCAGCCGGGACGAGACGACGAAGTAGGTGAGGCTGCCGGCGAACAGGAGGATCGCGGTCCACACGTTCAGTCTCAGACCTAGGATGTGGTTCGCCTCGTCGATGCGCAAGGTCTCGATGTATCCGCGTCCGATGCAGTACGTCATCACGTAGAGCGCGAACACCCGGCCGTGGCCCAGCTTGAAGCGGCGGTCGGCCCAGATGATGAAGAGCGCGGCGAGCACGTTCCAGACGCACTCGTACAGGAACGTCGCCTCGAAGTAGCCCTTCACCACCGGATCGCCCGCGGCGTTGCGGATGGCCTGACCGGTCGAGCTGTCCCACTCGTAGATCTTCAGCGCCAGCGGGTTGCTCTCGTCGAGCGCCTTGCCGTAGAGCTCGTTGTTGAACCAGTTGCCCCAGCGCCCGAACGCCTGCGCGAACAGGATCCCGGGGGCCAGCGCGTCGGCGAACGGCGGCAGCAGGATGCCCCGGCGGCGGCAGGCGATCCAGGCGCCCACCCCGCCCAGGAAGATCGCGCCCCAGATGCCGAGGCCGCCCTCCCAGATGTAGAGGGCGCGCACCGGGTCGCCGTTCTCGCCGAAGTACTGCTGCGGCGAGGTGACGACGTGGTAGAGCCGACCGCCCATCACCCCGAAAGGCACTGCCCAGGTGGCGATGTCGAGCACCACCGTGGGGTCACCGCCGCGCGCGGCCCAGCGCTTCTGGGCCACCCAGATCGCCAGGCCGATGCCGATCAGGATGCAGAGCGCGTAACCCCGCAGCGGCAGCGGCCCGAGGTGCCAGACCCCTTGCGTGGGACTCGGGATCGCCGCCAGCACAGTCCCGTTCATCGGACGGGCCCTCCAGTCCTTGGAATTCAGTTACGGCCGGCGCGGACGCCCTCGGCCAGTTTCGAGGACAGCTCGGCCACGGCACGCACGCCCGCGGCCGACGACGGGGCGTCGGCCAGGGCCCGCACGAATGCCGACCCCACGATCACCCCGTCGGCGAAACCGGCCACCTGCGAGGCCTGTTCGGCGTTGGAGACGCCCAGGCCCACGCACAGCGGCAGGTCGGTGACCGCGCGGGTGCGGCGGACCAGCACCTCGGCGGCGTCGTTCACGGTGGTGCGCACGCCGGTGACGCCCATGGTGGAGGCCACGTAGACGAAGCCCCGGCAGGCGGCCGCGGTCATCGCCAGCCGCCCGTCGGTGGAACTGGGAGCGACCAGGAAGACCCGGTCGAGGCCGTGCTCGTCGGAGGCGGCGACCCAGTCGGCGGCCTCCTCCGGGATCAGGTCGGGCGTGATCAGGCCCGCTCCCCCGGCGTTCGCCAGGTCGGCGGCCAGCTTCGGCACGCCGTAGCGGTCGACCAGGTTCCAGTACGACATCAGCAGCGCCGGGGCGCCGGCCTTGGCCACCGCCTCGGCGGCCACGATCGCGTCGCGCGGGCGGGCGCCGGCGACGAGCGACGACTCCACCGCGTGCTGGATGACCGGGCCGTCCATCAGCGGGTCGCTGTAGGGCACGCCGACCTCGACGATGTCGACGCCGTTCTCGACCATGGCCACCATGGCGGCGATCGAGGTGTCGTGATCGGGGAAACCGACCGGGAGATAACCGATCAGGGCGGCGCGGCCCTCCGCCTTGGCCTGGGCCAGCACCGGGGAAACGCTGCTCACTTCTCGTCCTTCTTCAGCTCGTCGGCGGCCACGACCCGCTCGGCCTCGGAGGCGATCAGGTCGGGTGTGGAGACCAGCCCGAACCAGCGGGCGGCGGTGTCCACGTCCTTGTCGCCGCGGCCGGACAGGTTCACCAGCACGATGCCGTCCGGCCCGAGCCGCCGGCCCTCGCGCAGGGCCCCGGCCAGGGCGTGCGAGCTCTCGATCGCCGGGATGATGCCCTCGGTGCGGCAGAGCAGCTGGAAGGCCTCCATCGCGTCGGCGTCGGTGACCGGCTCGTAGCGGGCCCGGCCGGACTCGGCCAGCCACGCGTGCTCCGGGCCGACGCCCGGGTAGTCGAGACCGGCCGAGATCGAGTGACTCTCGATGGTCTGGCCGTCGTCGTCCTGCAGGATGAAGGTGCGGTTGCCGTGGAGCACGCCCGCCGCGCCACCGGTGATCGAGCTGGCGTGACGGCCCGTCTCGACGCCGTCGCCGCCGGCCTCGAGGCCGAGCAGCTCGACCGAGGGGTCGTCGAGGAAGGCGTGGAAGATGCCGATGGCGTTCGAGCCGCCGCCGACGCAGGCGGTGACCACGTCGGGCAGGCGGCCGGTGAGGGCCAGGACCTGCTCGCGGGCCTCCTCGCCGATGATCTTGTGGAACTCGCGCACCATGGTCGGGAACGGGTGCGGGCCCGCGACCGTGCCGAGCAGGTAGTGGGTGGTGTCGACGTTCGTCACCCAGTCGCGCATGGCCTCGTTGATCGCGTCCTTGAGAGTGCGCGAGCCGGCCGTCACCGGGATCACCTCGGCGCCGAGAAGGCGCATGCGGGCGACGTTCAGGGCCTGGCGCCGGGTGTCTTCCTCGCCCATGTAGACCACGCACTCGAGGCCCATCAGCGCGGCCGCGGTGGCCGTGGCCACGCCGTGCTGACCGGCGCCGGTCTCGGCGATCACGCGCTTCTTGCCCATGCGCCGGGTGAGCAGCGCCTGGCCGAGCACGTTGTTGATCTTGTGCGAACCGGTGTGGTTCAGGTCCTCGCGCTTGAGCAGCACCCGGGCGCCGCCGGCGTGCTTCGCGAACCGGGGCGCCTCGGTGAGGATGCTCGGGCGGCCCGAGTAGGTGCGGTGCAGCTCGTCGAGCTCGGCGATGAACGCCGGGTCGACGGCGGCCGCGCCGAACGCGGCGTCGAGCTCGTCCAGGGCGGCCACGAGGGCCTCCGGCACGAAACGGCCACCGAAACGGCCGAAGTACGGGCCGACGGCGTCACGCAGCCGGGCGGAGGTGTCTGTCATCGCTTCAGTTCTGCTCGGCGTCGGTTCGGATGGTGCGGCGTGCACGTTCTTCGAGCTCTGCGGTTCCGGTGCTGCGAGTTCCAGGCCCACGGGCCCGCGGGTTCCAGGCCTGCGGGCCCGGGGTTTCGGGCCTGCGGGCCCGGGGTTTCGGGCCTGCGGGCCCGGGGTTTCGGGGGCTGCGGTTCAGCCCCGCCCGGCCCGCAGCGCCGGGTGGGAGCCGGCCGCGACCAGGTCGGCGACGGCACCGCGGGGGTTGTTGCCGATCACCAGGCTCTCACCCACCAGCACCGCGTGGGCGCCCGAGCGGGCATAGTCGAGCACGTCGTGCGGGCCGCGGACCCCGGACTCGGCGATCCGCACGATGCCCGAGGGGATGGTGGGGGCCAGGCGCGCGAAGGTGTTGCGGTCGACCTCGAGCGTCTTGAGGTTGCGGGCGTTGACCCCGATCACCGTGGCGCCGGCGTCGACCGCGCGCTTGACCTCTTCCTCGTCGTGCACCTCGACCAGGGGGGTCATGCCGACCGACTGCACCCGCTCGATCAGCGAGACCAGGGCCTCCTGCTCGAGCGCGGCCACGATCAGCAGGATGGCGTCGGCACCGGTGGCCCGGGCCTCCCACACCTGGTAGCTGGTGAACACGAAGTCCTTGCGCAGCACCGGTACGTCGACCGCCGCGCGCACGTTGGCGAGGTCTTCGAGGCTGCCCCCGAAGCGGTGCTTCTCGGTGAGGACGCTGATGACGGAGGCGCCACCGGACTCGTACTCACCGGCCAGGCCCGCCGGGTCGCTGATCTCGGCCAGGGAACCCTTGCTCGGGCTCGACCGTTTCACCTCAGCGATCACCTTGACGGTGTCGCCGTGCCGCAGCACCGACTCGGCCGGCTTCGCCGAGGGCAGCTGAGCGGCCCGTTCCTGCAGCTTCTCCAGGGGGGTGACCGCCTGGCGTTCCGCCAGGTCAGCTTTGACCCCGACGAGGATCTCATCGAGCACAGTCACACAAGGCTCCTCGTCAAATCGCTCGTCACGCGGTGGTGTCAACCCGTCGATGGTACCGATTCCCAGAGGGTGCTCCGGTCCCTACCGTCTGCTGCGACCCCCTGGTCACGTCTGCTATGGGGCTCGCAGCAGGTTCGTGACGGGCTCACGGTGCCAGGTACTCCAGCCCCGGCAGATTGCGCAGTACCGCGAAAAGAATAAGGCCGAACAACAGGGCCGGAGGTCCCCAGACCCGGATACCCGCACGTAGGCGCCCCTTCGGGTCGGGTCCGGGCGTGTCGTTCCGTGACGTTGCGGCCGGGTCGGCCGAAGACGTCGCGGCTGTTCTCAGGGTGCTTGCGGACGTGCTGGTCGCCCGGGTGCCCGCCGCCCCTCGGGCACGCAGGAACCACCGGAACCACAGGCCCACCACGACCGGCACCGCGAGGGTGACCACGAGGTTCGAGGACAGGGCGCCCGCCACGTCGGCGCGGGTGAGGTCGTGCACGGCCCGCAGACCGCCGCAGCCGGGGCAGAAGAAGCCGGTCAGGGCCAGGATCGGGCAGCCCGGGTAGTGGCCGGGACGGTTCGGGTCGACGGCGGCCAGGTAGCCGACGGCGCCCGCTGCGGCGGCGGCGACGGCCAGTGGGCGCACCAGGGCCCGGCCCTGGTCACTCACGGTCCGCCGCCGGCGCCGGTCGCGATGCGGGGAGACTGCTCGTGGAACGGCCTCAGACCTTGATGACGACGGTCTTGGCGACCATGTCGTGCCAGCCCTGGTTGCGGCCGCTGGAGTCGAAGAACGGCGAGATGTAGACCACGAACTGGCCGATGCCGCAGGCCAGGCCACCGACGGTGGGGATCAGCCAGCGCAGCAGCGACGGGACCCAGCCGGGGAGCTGGCCGTCTTCGATGCGCACGACGCGCACGCCCAGCACCATCTTGCCGACCGTGGCGCCCTTCAGCGCGATCATCACGATCTGGTAGACGAGCGGGATGATGAACGCCAGCGCGTAGAAGCCCAGCAGGCCGGCCGCGAGGCCTTCGCCGCCGGTCGTGGTCACCGTGCCGTCGGCGTCGGTGGTGGTGGTGATGTCGCCGTTCATCAGCGGGAGGCCGAGCAGGAGCACGGCCAGGATGCCGAGCACGACGCTGAGGATCAGGCCGTCGATGAGCTGCGCGCTCAGACGGCGGCCCATGCTCGCGAACTCGACGTTGGCGGGGATGTTGCTGCCCGGCTGCCCCAGCGGCGAGCCGTAGGTGCTCTGCCCCGGCTGGCCGTAGGGGTTGGAGCCGTAGCCCTGCCCGTACTGCGGCTGGGCGCCGTACTGACCCGGCTGACCGTAGGGCTGACCCTGCTGGCCGTACTGCGGCTGCTGGCCGGGCTGGCCGTAGGTCGGCTGCTGACCGGGCTGGCCGTAGGTCGGCTGCGGGCCCGACTGACCCGGCTGACCGTACGGCGGCTGGCCGTACTGGCCCGGCTGGTTCTGGCCCGGCTGGTTCTGGCCCGGCTGGTTCTGGCCCGGCTGGTTCTGGCCCGGCTGGTTCTGGCCCGGCGCGCCGTACTCCGGCTGGCCGTACTGGCCCGGCTGGCCCGGGTTCTGCTGGCCGTACTGCGGCGGCTGCTGCCCGTAGGACGGCGGGTTCTGGCCTCCGCGCTGCTCCGGGTTGCCGGATTCGCCGTTCTCGGGGTCGCGCGGCGGATTCGATCCGTACTCGGACATGGTCACCTCATGGTCGCTGCGGGCCGGGTGGCCCAGGTCGAATCGCAGGTTACCGGCCAGTGATCACCACCTGCGCACCGAACGCCCGGATCGGGACAGAAGCCACACCGGCCGGGCCCCTCACCGGAACTCCTCCCCGGCCAACGTGTTCCGTGGACCAGGGGTGCCCGGTGCGGGCCAGGTGCGGCGACCTTGTTATCCGGACGTGATCTCCGGCGATCCGTGACCTGGTGACTCAGTGACGCTGGGCGCCGAAGCCCATCGCCCCGAGGACCTTGCCGGCCGCCGGGCCCACCACACAGGCGATGACCATGCCGGTGATGAACAGCCACAGGTAGTCGGTGAAGCCGATGCCCACCGCGATGCTCGCGAGCAGCGCGCCGACCAGGACGATCACGACCGCGACCCACGCGGCGACGGAGTGCCCGTGCCCGTACGGGTCGTGGAAGTCCTGCTCCGCAGGCTTCGGGTGCTGTTCCTTGGTGCCGGCCATTGCGTCCCCTTTCAGATGGCCCACATTCTGTCAGCTCAAATCAGCTCGGGCCGGGAGGGACGATATCGGGTCGCCGGTGACGTCCTGCGCTGTACCCCGTTCGGGCCAGGGGATGTCGGTCACGCCGGCCAGGACATCAGTCCTTCGTGCCGCCCTCGTCCGCCGGTTCCTCGTCCGTCGTCAGGTCCTCGCCGCGGTTCTGCGCGTCCCACACGTCCGCCGAACTCGACCATCCACCGACCGCCGCACCCGACGCGTCCGCCGTTGTGCCGCCCCTGGCCCCCCGGACCCCGGCACCGGACCGGACGCCCTCGCCCGGCCCCGAACCGGTGGCGGCCCCCTCACGTTCGAACCGGCGCCCGCTGACCGCCCAGGCCCGGCTGCCGAGCACCCCGAGCAGACCGGCCAGTGCGATCACCACCGCACCGACGACGTAGATCCAGCCCCAGGCGTTCGTGCTGACCTCGAGGTCGAAGCCACCGGCCAGGTCACCACCCAGGCTGAGGGTGTCGCGCAGCGCGTCGGCGGCGGCCTGGTCGGGATCGTTGAGCGTGCCGACGCCGCTGACGGCGAGCGCCACCCCGGCCACCAGCACCCCGAACGGGATCAGGAAACGCACCACGCGCCCGGCGATGGTGAGCACGAGCGACGCGGCGGCCACGGCGATCGCGACGGCGGCCCCGGCCGGGGCGGCGGTGCCCCCGGTGATGTCGATGTCGCCGAACGAGGCCAGGCTCGCCACCCGCACACTGCCCCAGGGACGCGAGACACCGAGCATGATCAGCCCGGCGCCGAGCAGCCCGAGCAGCACCACGGTGCGCCGGCCGGTCAAGGTCGCGGTGCTCACCGTGGCCCGTCCGCCGCCTCGACCCGCTGCATGGTCGCGGCCACGTGCACCGCGCGCAGGACGGCCGCCGCCTTGTTGCGGCACTCCTCGTCCTCCTTCTCGGCCACCGAGTCCGCGACGATGCCCGCGCCGGCCTGCACGTGGGCGACCCCCTCACGCAGCAGCGCGGTGCGGATGGCGATGGCGAAGTCCATGTCACCGGCCACGTCGAGGTAGCCGACGACGCCGCCGTAGATCCCGCGGGTGACCGGCTCGAGCTCGTCGATCAGCTGCATGGCCCGGGGTTTCGGGGCCCCGGACAGGGTGCCGGCGGGGAAGGTCGCGCGCAGCACGTCGTAGGCGCTGCGGCCGGGGGCGAGCTGCCCCTCGACGGTCGAGACCAGGTGCATGACGTGGCTGTAGCGCTCGACCTCCATGAAGTCGACGACCTCGACCGTGCCCGCGGTGCAGACCTTTCCGAGGTCGTTGCGGGCCAGGTCGACGAGCATCAGGTGCTCGGCGCGCTCCTTGGTGTCGGCGAGCAGTTCCTCGGCCAGGTCGTTGTCCTCGCCGGCGGTGGCCCCGCGCGGGCGGGTGCCGGCGATCGGGTGCGTGATCGCCCGGCCGCCGGTGACCTTGACCAGGGCCTCCGGGCTGGAACCGACCACCGCCAGCTCGCGGCCGACGGCGTCCTCGGTGCGGTAGAGGTACATGTACGGGCTGGGGTTGGACGCGCGCAGCACCCGGTAGACCTCGACCGCGTCGGCCGGGCAGTCCAGGTCGAAGCGCTGCGAGAGCACCACCTGGAAGACCTCGCCGTCGACGATGGCGCGCTTGCCGGCGGCCACCGCGTCGAGGTACGCCTCACGCCGGGTGCGCTCGCGGGGCTGGACCTTCTTCGGGGCCCGGGCGTGCGTGGCGACGGTGCTGGGGGCGGGCTCGGCCAGCTGGGCCGTCATCCGGTCGAGGCGGGCGACGGCGTCGGCCCAGGCCTCGTCGACGCGCTCGTCGGTGCCGTCGTAGTTGACGGCGTTGGCGATGAGCAGCAGCGAGCCGTCGGTGTGGTCGAGCACGGCCAGGTCGGTGGCCAGGCTCATGGCCAGCTCCGGCACCTCGAGCTCGTCGAGCGGCGGGTGCGGCAGCTTCTCCCAGCGGCGCACGGCCTCCCAGCCCACGTAGCCGACCATGCCGCCGGTGAGCGGGGGCAGGCCGGGCAGGCGGGGGGCGCGCAGGGCCTCGACGGTGTCGCGCAGCGCGGCCAGCGGGTCTCCCCCGGTGGGGACGCCGGCGGGCGGGTCACCGATCCAGTGGGCCACGCCGTCGCGGGTGGTCAGGGTGGCGCGACTGGCGGCGCCGACGATGCTCCAGCGCGACCAGACGCCGCCGTGCTCGGCCGACTCCAGCAGGAACGTGCCGGAGCGGTCACCGGCGAGCTTGCGGTAGACGCCGATCGGGGTCTCGCCGTCGGCCAGGAACTTGCGCACCACCGGGATCACCCGGCGGTCGGCGGCCAGGCGCCGGAAACCCTCGACGCTGGGCCAGGTCTCGCCGAAGCCGAGGTCGGTGGGGGTGTCGTTCTCGATGGTGGACGCGGTGGTCGGGGTGGTCACGCGCGGGTCTCCTCAGGCTGCTCGGGGGTGAGCACGGGGCCGGTGACGACGTCGAGGCGGTCGGCGTCGAAGCAGGTGCGGTCACCGGTGTGGCAGGCGGCGCCGACCTGGTCGACGGTGACCAGCAGCGCGTCGCCGTCACAGTCCAGGGCCACGGACTTCACCCACTGCACGTGGCCGGAGGTGTCGCCCTTGCGCCAGTACTCCTGCCGGCTGCGGCTCCAGAACGTGACGCGGCCGCTGGTGGTCGTGCGGTGCAGGGCCTCGTCGTCCATCCAGCCGACCATGAGCACCTCGCGGGTGTCCCACTGCTGGACGACGGCGCAGACCAGGCCGTCGGCGGTGCGGCGCAGCCGCGCGGCGAGAGGGTCGGCCAGAGGAGAGTTCACCGGGTTCTGGGGAGTCGCGCTCACGCGGTCATCCTGTCACCGTCGGCGCCCCGGCCGCGCCACCGCCCCTGACCGGCACCTGACCGGCATCCGAGCCGCCCCGGCGGGGAGGCGCACCGGGACGGGGTCCCGGCCATCACAGCTTCTTCACATTCCGTCAGCGTGCGCGAACCCGTGCGTTCACTGAATGATGGGCCGATGCCCACACTGCTCCACATCGGTGCCCCGAAGACCGGGACGACGGCCGTCCAGGCGTCCCTGGAGGATCTCAAGCACCGCACCGCCGGTGGCCTGGAGACTTTCGGCCTGAGCGTGCCGGGCACCCCGATGGACCAGGCCCGCGGCGCCCTCGCCGTGCTCGGGCAGGGCACCGGCTGGAACGCGGGTGACCGCCCGGTGAAGGACCGGCACTGGCAGCGGCTGCTGGCGCAGGTCGAGGAGGCACCCGGGCTGCGGTTCGTCTCCAGCGAGTACCTGTGCGAGGCACAGCACTCCACGGCCCAGCGGATCGTGCACGACCTGGGCGGGCCGGGCGAGGTGCGGGTGGTGCTGACCCTGCGGCCGCTGACCCGGATCATGCCCTCGGCCTGGCAGCAGTACCTCAAGAGCGGTCATCAGCTGCCCTACGAGAAGTGGTGCCGGGCGATGCTGTCGTCACCGCCGAAGAAGGGGGTGACGCCGTCGTTCTGGCGCCGTCACGACCAGGGGCGGTGCTGCGCCGGTGGGCCGCGGCGGTCGTCCCGAGAACGAGAC